>JAZOAA010000092.1:0-30121 GCA_045595265.1 Eubacteriales bacterium | reverse complement strand
AGACCGCTTGGCCTCCGACTTCCCGACCTCTCGCGTCCTGCCATGGGGTGCGCAGGGATATATTCGACGTCATCTCTTAGAATTTCCTGCACCTTGTATACAACCCGGCTCTTAACACCCGTAACGTCCGTTATGAGCGTGCCCGGGGTGAAGAGATGCTGATATTTTTCTATCCACTCAACGAAGGTGGTAGGGTAGAGGGCAAAGATGATAAGCTCCGACGATGCAACAAGCTCCTCCTCAACCTCGGAGGTGCCGTATTTTATCATATTGTTTTTCAGCGCATAGCGTATATCCGCATCCTCTTTCGTAATACAACTGACGTCATAACCCTTGTCCGTCAGCGCCTTGGCATAGCTTCCGCCGATAACGCCAAGACCGATAATCAATATTTTAGTTTCTTTATCAAGCTTCATAAGTCTTAAACTCTATTCCCAAATTTTTTATATGGTCAAAAAAGCTCGGGTAGCTCTTTTTAACCGCCTCACAGCCGTCAATTTCACCGCCAAATTTACTTGCAAGAACGGCAAGCGACATAACTATTCTGTGGTCGTTATGTCCTAAAAGCAGCTCGCTCGGTGTGTGAAGCTCCGCCTTATTAACAACTACCTCGTTTTCAAAAACCAGAACCTGTGCGCCGAATTTTGAAAGCTCCTTAGCCATAACGGCGGCTCTGTCGCTCTCTTTGATTTTCAATCTCTTCGTACCGACAAATCTTGCACCGTGGCAAGCCGCCGCAAGCGTAAACAGTATAGGTCCAAGGTCGGGGCAGTCCGAAATATCAATAGTAGCAAATCCTTCTGAAATAGCCTTGTAATGCTCCTTATATACTCTGTCGCCCTGTAAGCTTTTTTCATTCATTCCGTCAAGCTTGACTTCACCGCCAAGGAGATTGAAGGCATCGGGAAATGCCGCGCCCGAGTAGTCGCGCTCGACGAAAACTCTCCCGCCCGAGGAGTATTTCTGTCCGCCCTTGATATACAGCGTCCTCTCGTCCTCCCAGGTGACATAAACGCCAAACTCCGCCATAGCACCGCGCGTCAGCTCAATATATGAGCGGCTCTCTACCTCTGTGGTAAGCCTTATGCGCGAGTCACCGTCTAGAACCGAGAGGGCAAAGAGAAGCCCTGTTATAAACTGGCTGGATACGTTACCGGGGAGCGAATACTCTCCTGCAGAAAGCGTGCCTTTTACCGTTATTTTTTCTTTTGTCTGCTCGTATTTTAACCCTTTTTCAAGGCAGATATCCCTATATGCGGTCATCGGTCGCTCAAGAAGCCTCGGCGCACCGATAAACTCTACCTCATTTCCCGAAAGGAGCGCCAGGGGAATCATAAATCTTAACGTGCTTCCGCTCTCACGGCAGTTGAGCGGGCGCTTCGGTCTTGCTTTTCTGATATCGCCGCCGTCAACGGTGGCAATGCTTCCGCACAGAAGCGAGCAAATCCCAAGCTCCGACAGGCAATCAAGCGTTGCCAGCACGTCGTCACACGGCGTTATGTCAACTATCTGTGTGCTTTCACTTGCCAGAGCCGCTGAAATAAGAAGCCTGTGCGCCATGCTTTTTGAGGTAGGGGGAACTACTCTTCCTTTTGCTATGCTTTTTTCTATCTTAACTCTCATTTTTTCTCTATATAGTCAACTAACTCGTCAACCGCTTCAAGATATCCGTTCACTCCGTGACCGGTTATTGTTTTTATGCAAGCTGCCCTGATATAGCTCACCTGCCTGAAATCCTCTCTCTCCTCCACCTTTGAAATATGAATTTCAACGCAGGGAAGCAAGGTGGACTTGACAGCATCGAGCAGCGCTATGCTTGTGTGAGTGTATGCACCGGGATTTATCACAATACCCGCAGCACCCTCAAAATACGCCTCTTGAATTTTATCAACAAGGTCGCCCTCGTGATTTGACTGATAAAAGACGGGTGTCACACCGACCTCGCTGCAGTGCCTATCAATCATCTCTATCAGGCTCTTATAGGTCGTAGTACCGTATTTGTCAGGCTCTCGTATTCCGAGCATATTAAGATTTGGACCGTTGATAATATAAAGCTTCATTGCTTAATAATCCTTTCAGCTACCTCCTCCGCCGTCGTGTCCGCATCAATATGTACGTCGCACACAGAGGAGTATATGCCGTATCTTTCATTATATCTTTTAGTTATAGATTCTCTGTCAGAGGAGAGCGGGCGAGAGTCGGTAGGTACAAGCTTATCAAGAGGCCTGTCGATAAAGACGAGTCTGCCGTTTTTCTTAAGCCTATGTACGTTCTCTTCTCTCAGTATTGCGCCGCCGCCCGTCGCGATAACGAGCGACGTATCCTTCGACACGTCCGATATAACCTCACTCTCAAGGTCGCGAAAATATCCTTCGCCAAGTTTTGAAAAAATCTCGGGTATTTCCATTCCCGCACGGCGCACTATAAGCTCGTCTGTGTCACAAAACTTCTGTGAAAGCTTCTCGGCTAAGAGCGCACCAACCGTGCTTTTGCCCGATGCAGGCATACCGATAAGAACTATGTTTTCTTTTCTGCCCTTTAATATGTCGTAAATTTTGGAAATTTTATCTAACTCGAACTTCGTGTCAATAAAAATCTCCGCCGCCCTTACCGCCTGTGCCACGAGCATATAAAGACCGCCCTCCGCAGCTATTCCGCGCTCTCTTGCACGGACGATAAGCTCTGTACGCAGGGGATTGTATATAGCGTCGCACACACCGGTGAGCTTTTCAAATTTTGTAATATCGACAGGCGCACCGTCGGTATTCGGGTACATTCCGACGGGGGTGGTATTTATAATATACTCCGCGTCTATATGCTCTTTATACAGCTTTTCGTACGTTACGGTGTCATCACCCTCGCTTCTCGATACTCTGAGTATTTCTTTCGCGCCGAGATGCCTTGCAACCGCTGCCGCCGTCTTTGACGTGCCGCCTGTGCCGAGAATGATAACCTTCTTACCCTCAAGGCTTACACCGATTTTTTCTATCAGCGCACACATTCCGAAAAAGTCTGTATTATAGCCGTAAAGCTTGCCCCCACGGTTTACCACCGTGTTTACAGCGCCGATAGCACGAGCCCCCTCGTCAATATAGTGAAGATAGGGAATGACCGTCTGCTTATAGGGAATAGTTACGTTTATAGCCTTAAAGCCGCGCATCTTTAGAAAAGAGTCTATCTCCTCGCGCCCTACCTCGCACAGCTCGTAATCGTAGTCCGCAAGATATGCGTGTATTTCCTTTGAGTAGCTGTGACCGAGCTTTTCTCCGATTAATCCGTATTCCATCTTATTTTTCATTTGCTAAATAATCTGTGCCGAATCTCACCGTAAGCATATCCGCGATAACCAGAGCGCATACCGCATCAACAACGGCTCTCGCTCTGTGAATTATAGCAGGGTCGTGCCTTCCTTCGAGGGTCAGCTTTGTGTCCACCATATTCGTAAGGTCAACGGTATCCTGCTCCTTAAATATCGAGGGGGTGGGCTTTATCACCGTGTTGAAGAGAATGGGCATACCGTTTGTGATACCGCCGTTTATCCCGCCGTTATTATTGGTTTTTGTAATAACCTTTCCGTCCACAATGCCAAAGGCGTCGTTAGCCTCGCTTCCATACATATCCGCAAAGGCAAAGCCTAAGCCGAACTCAACTCCTTTAACGGCAGGAACTGCAAAGAGCGCGTGAGCAAGCATAGATTCTATACTGTCAAACCACGGCTCACCGACACCCGAAGGAACACCGATAACAGCGGTTTCGAGAATACCGCCGACGCTGTTTTTTTGCTCTGCCGCCTTTTCGATCTCCCGACGCATATTTTCCTCAGCCTTCTCAGTCAGGGTGGGGAAGGTCTTGCCTACCAGCGAGTCGATATCGCTTTCCAAATTCTCAAAGCGCCTGTCTGACACTCCGTGAAGCTCTATTATATGGCTGCCTATCTTTATCCCTTTTTCTAAAAGTGCATAGCGCAAGATAGCACAAGCCGCAACGAGAGGCGCGCTAACCCTGCCCGAGAAGTGTCCGCCGCCTCTGTAATCCTGAAAGCCGTGATACTTACACTCCGCGGTATAGTCCGCGTGAGAGGGGCGTGGGGTAACTTTAAGCGCCGAGTAATCCTTCGAGCGCGTGTTTTCATTTTTAATAAGAATTGTCAAGGGCGCACCGGTGGTATAGCCCTCAAATTCACCGCTAGCAATTAAAAATTCATCTTTTTCAACTCTTGAGGTTGAAATCTTGCCCGACGGTCTTCTCTCGTCAAGGCGCGCGCTTATATACTCGCGGTCAATTTTTATCCCGGGAGCGAGTCCGTCAATGGTAGCTCCAATATATTCGCCGTGGCTCTCACCGAAAAGAGTAAGAGTTATGGCAGATCCAAAGGTGTATTTCATTTTATAAAAATCCTTTTTTCAGATTTTCTCGCGTACCAGAGCCGCGAAGTCGTCGGTAGTCATTTTTTCAATCCTATACGTGCCGGGTGTGTCAACGAATATTACCGACACAGAGCTTCCGGCGCATTTTTTATCATGGGAAATGAACGAGAGCGCTCTTTCGACGTCGCCCTTATACCCGGTAGGAAGTCCTACTTTTTTAAGAACCTTGATAAGTCTTTCTCTCACGGAGTCGGACGACGTTACCAGCATACCGATAGCAACGCACTCGCCGTGGTAAAATCCGCGCATCTCCTCCTCCGCCTCTACCGCGTGTCCGAAGGTGTGACCGAAATTAAGTATCTTGCGTAGACCCCCCTCGCGCTCGTCCTCCTCGACTACCTGCTTCTTTATCTTCAGCGAGTCAACGACTATCCTCTCAAGTCTCTCCTCCGTTATCTCCTCATCTTCAAAGAATCTGAAAAGCTCCTCGTCGGAGGTCAAGGACATCTTTATAGCCTCGGCAAGACCGTTTGCAATCTGCCTTTTATCAAGAGTTTTAAGAGTATCAAGGTCAACGAGAACGCCTCTCGGCTGATGAAACGCACCGACAATGTTTTTAACACCGCCGAGATTGATAGCGGTTTTTCCGCCGATGGAGGAGTCCACCTGCGAAAGAAGGGTCGTAGGAACGTTATAAAAATCTATACCGCGCATATACGATGCCGACAGAAATCCCGTAAGGTCACCGACGACACCGCCGCCAACCGCCACGGCACAGTCAGTACGCGTCATACCGAACTCAACCATTTTATTCAGTAAGGAAACGTATACCTCGGGGCTTTTCGAGCCCTCGCCCTCGGGTACTGTGACTATCACGGACTCCTTTGCACAGGATGCAACCGTTTTAGCATATACCTCGGGTACGCCCGAATCGGTAACGATAAAAACACGGCGGTTAAGATTAAAATACTTGCTTACGTTAGCGAGAAGTCCTCGCCCGACGTTTATATCATAACCTCTCTCCGAAAGGTCAAGATGAAGTGTTGTCATAATTAATACCCAAAATTAATTTTTTATATAAGTACCTGCGAACTTAAGCTTGTCGCAAAATTCTCCAAGCTCTTCCATCATAGTAAGTCCGTCCTCGGTCTGTATATTTCCCTCCGCCTCAACGTAGAAATAGTATTCCCAAAGAAGCTCCTTCATAGGACGGCTTCTGAGCGTTCTCATGTTGAAGCCGTGGTTACCGATGACGTCGATAGCCTTCGCGAGAGCGCCGGCTTCGTTACGGACGGTGAAGAGAAGTATTGAGTGAACGCCCGGCTCGTGAGAGACGCGCTTGTTTGCAACTCTTGAAAAAACGGCAAAGCGTGTGGTGTTTCCTCTTGAGGTGTTTATATCATGGTCTACAACGTCAAGCTCAAAAAGCTCAGCTGCCTCACGGCTCGCGATGGCCGCAACGGCGGGGTCAGAAAGCTCTGATACGTACTTTGCCGCAAGAGCAGTGTTTGAAAACTCCTGCTCGGTGTAGCCGTGCTTCTTAATATACTTTGCGCACTGCGCCAGCGCTTGAGGGTGGCTTACAACCTTCTTTATACCGGCAGGGTCAGCGCCCTTGACTGCGAGAAGGTCGTGAGTTACCGCAAGCTCGAGTATCCTGTTTACGTAAAGCGAGCCGGAGAACATCAGGTCTGTCACCTGACCTACTTCACCGTTATAGCTGTTTTCCACGGGAAGAACGGCAAGGTCACATTCGCCCTTCTCAACCGCGCGGTATGCGCTCTTGAAATCACCGAAAGCAACCTTTTCGGCAGTGGGATAGAGCTTCGATGCTGCAATGTGGGCAAAAGCACCCTCTGTGCCGCAGTAAGCAATTTTAAGCCCCGACATAATTCTGTTTTGATACGCGCGCGATACTGCCATATTATTTTGTAGGAAGTTTACGTAATATTCGCGTATAACCTCGTCATCAACAAGCTCGGAGTTTCTTCTTATAACCTCCGCCTCGCGCGCAGCGTCAAAAATAGCAAGTCCGCGCGCCATCTTGTATTCTGCAACCGTCTGGGCAGCATTCATACGCTCGATGAACAGCTCCGCCATCTTTGCATCGATTTCGTTTATCTTTTTTCTCGCCACATCAAGCGAGTTTTCTTTCATTTTCTTTTCCATTTTTATTAGCCTTATTTATACGACTCCGCCAGCGCCTTGAAGGCGGGAAGAGCGCGTTCTATTTCTTCTGTCTTAACACAGTATGCAAGTCTTGCGTAGCCGGGAGCACCGAAGTCGTCGCTCGGAACTATCAGGATTTCAAACCTCTTTGCTCTCTCGCAGAACTCGGTGGAGTCACCGCTCGGGGACTTGATAAAGAGGTAAAAAGCGCCGTCGGGCTTTACGGTCTCAAGACCGTATTTTGTAAACGTGTCTATAAGGAGGCGTGTGTTTCTGTCGTAAATAGAAACGTCAGACACCTTGCCGATAACCTTCGGCAGCAGCTTCTGAAGAAGGCTGGGAGCGCAGACAAATCCGAGAGCGCGTCCCGCACCGCACACCGCCTGATAAACCGATACGAAGTCGCGGCATCTCGGGCATACCAGCACGTAGCCGATTCTCTCACCGGGGAGGGAGAGCGACTTGGAATAAGAGTAGCAAACTACTGTGTCATCGTAATATTTTGTAAGATAAGGAACCTTGACGCCGTCGTATACAAGCTCGCGGTAAGGCTCGTCTGCGATGATGTATATGGCTCTTCCGTATTCTTCCTCTTTCTTTTTTAGAAGGGCAGCGAGTGCTGTGATATTCTCTTCCGTAAAGACGGCACCCGTCGGGTTGTTAGGAGAATTGATGATTATAGCCGCGGTTTTTTCGTTTATTGCCGCCTCGATAGCGGAAATATCAAGCTGAAAATCAGAGTCGCACATAACCTCTTTAATTACAGCGCCGCATCTCTCGATAAACACCTTGTATTCGGGGAAGTAGGGCGCAGGAACGATAACCTCGGCGCCGGGAGTCGTAAGAGCTGTCAGCGATATAGTCAGTGCTGCAGCAGCACCCACGGTCATGTATAAACAGTCGGCGTTAACGCACTCGCCCTCTGTTTTGTTTATATAGTCGGCAATAGCCGCTCTGACACCCGCATCACCCTGAGCCGACGTATAGCCGTGAAGCAGGATAGAGCTTTCATTATCAACAAGCTCCTTTATGCTCTCGTTTACCTCGGCGGGCGCGGGAACGCTGGGATTTCCTAAAGAAAAGTCGAAAACGTTCTCTGCACCAATCTCGCTTTTTCTCTTCTTTCCATATTCAAAAAGCTCTCTGATGACAGATCTTCTCGCACCAAGCTCACGCATTTTTTCGTTTATCATACTGTACTCCTAAAGCTCTAAAATAATAATAATATATTATTTTAATACTTTGTTGCCAATGTGTCAAGGGCTTTTGGGCAAAAAATGCTTAATTATTCAAAAATGGTTGAAAAATATTCACCGTTATGCTAAAATATAAATAAAAAACAATAGGTAAATATGATTAAAATCAATATAAAGCTCCCTCTTGACTACGGCACGGAGAGCGTCAAGGACGCCGTTTGCGCCCGTCTGCCCGTAGAGAGAGATGAGATACTGGAGCTGGCACTTGTAAAGCGCAGCCTGAACCTTAACGATAAATCAAATATATTTTACGATGTAACCGTTGCTGTGCGCACCTCACCTGAGAGGGAAGCGGGACTTCTGAAAATGAGAAAAACCGTGTCGCCTTACCCATCTTACGAGATGAATCTGCCCACAGTTAAGTGTAATGCGCGTCCTGTCGTCGTCGGATTTGGTCCTTCGGGTATTTTTGCCTCTCTTTTGCTTTCAGAGTGCGGTGCGCGCCCGATAGTAATAGAGCGCGGACTTGATATTGATGCGCGCGACGGGATTGTTGCCCGCTTTTCAAGGCTCGGTGAGCTTAACACGGAGTGTAACGTTCAGTTCGGTGAGGGCGGTGCAGGTGCGTATTCTGACGGCAAATTAAAGGTCGGAGGAATGGATAAGTATAAAATGAAGGTACTGCGAACTCTTATCGAGTGCGGTGCGCCCGAGGAAATACTTTTTTCAACCACGGCTCACGTCGGAACGGACAAGCTTGGCGGAATAGTTAAAAAAATACGCGAGAGGATAATTTCTCTCGGCGGTGAGGTTCATTTCTCCACAAGGCTTACGGATATTAAGATTAAAGACGGCAAAGTTTGCGAGGTCGTTGCATCAAGGGACGGTAGTGAATATTCCTTTAGTACGGACACCGTGATTTTAGCCACAGGCCACAGCGCGCGTGACGTGTACGAGCTTCTTTTATCAAAAGGCGCGCCCCTTGAAGCGCGCGGATTCGGAATAGGCGTAAGGCTTGAGCACCCGAGAGAATATATAAACGAGCTTGTCTACGGAAAGGATTATCCTGGCGGACTCGAGAGCGCAAGCTACCACCTTGTAACTCATCTGAAAAACGGCAGAAGCGTTTATAGCTTCTGTATGTGCCCGGGCGGAACGGTAGTTCCCGCCGCGAGCGAGTGTGGCGGGATAGTTACTAACGGTATGAGCGAGTCGGCAAGGGCAGACGAGCTGTCAAACGCCGCGTTTTTAGTATCCGTATCACCCTCCGACTTTCCCGACGGCTCGGCGCTTGCAGGCATAGAGCTTCAGCGCAGCATAGAGCGCGCGGCATACTCGCTGACGGGTAGCTTCAGAGCGCCGGCACAGCGCCTTGAGGACTTTTGCCACGGCAGAGCGTCACAGAGCATGCCGATAGCCCCCTCCTATCCCATAGGTACGGAGCGCCTCTGTGCCGAGGAGTATCTCCCCGATTTTATAACCGACTCTCTTCGCGCATCGGTTGCCGATTTTGACGAATGGATGAGTGGATTTTATTATCCCGATGCAGTCATAACGGGTCCCGAAACCCGTACCACCTCCCCCGTGAGAGTGATGAGAAAAAGCTCCTGCGAGTGCATGGGTATAGACGGACTTTATCCCGCTGGGGAGGGCGCGGGCTATGCCGGGGGAATAATCTCTTCCGCAAGAGACGGACTCATCATCGCGGAGCAAATTATTCTGAAAACGAGCGAAAAATCGTAGCAGAAACGCACTTTTCAAAAAACAAAAGAGCAGACCAGCAAGACAAAAAGCCTTGTATCTGCTCTTTTTTGTATGTTCAGCTCCTTATAAAGTCTCAAAAAAAGTAAGACTTATTACTCTGTTTTCGTCCTTTACGAAGGAGGTAAGCTCGTAGTTTTCATACTCACGTGAAAAATCAGCCGAGAGCGCCGTATCAATATCCGACACCGGAATATCAAAGTAAGAAAGCACACGCTTTACAGCTCTGCTGCCGCCTACGGCTCTGTCACGGTAAAGGTTTACCATCTTTCTCTCGCGCTCGTCAGCCTTGACCCAGCTGAACGCGGGAGTGTCATCGTAGCCAAACAGCTCAACTCTTATTTTTCCATGCGGTCTTAATGTAAAGGTGAGCGTCTTACCCTCATCGATAAGCGCTCTGTCACGGGTTGAGAATGGGCCTATCGACCTTATCTCTTCACCCGAAACGGATATAAATCTGAATAGATAGATGAAGATGAAAATAAACGCGCCTATCAGCGCTATCATCAGAGGATAGAGCTTCATAGGACCGCCCGAGTTGCCGTTATGCTTTATAACTATTGCTAGAAGCAAAATTACGGGAATCTCGGTCGCGTACATTATAGGAGATGTTGATGATAATACCGTACCCTTCATTTTTTCGTCACCTCATAAAGCTTATTGTATAGTGAGTTCATAGTGGCAAGCGTTCTTTCGTGCGACACCTTCGTTACCGCTCTGTCATAGGTCATAAGTCCGTTCGTTTCGTCCTCGACGTCGGAAACCTGGGTATAAACCAGGGCAGAAACGCCTTTTTCGATGGTGGGAAGCACCTGCTTTTCGTATAGCGCTATGAATGCGTCCTCAAATTTTTCGCGCTCCGAGTATATCGAATAGCCGTAGTTATCCTTGCCGAAAAGATGTCCCACTACCCTGTGTGAGTATCCGCCGAACTCGCTTATGACTATGGGCCTTTCGGACTTTTTCTTAATTTTTATCGGCTTGAAATATATGTGCCGTGAGTCAACGTCGCTGTCCCTTCTGACAAACCAGCCGGAAGTCGCATCGAATATTCTTGTCTTATCCTGCGACTTTGCAAGAGCGTACATCTCGTCAGCGCAGAACTGACCCCACCCCTCGTTGAATACCGTATAGTATAAAACCGAAGGGAAGTTGTAAAGATGGGCGATAGTGCCTGTCATCTCTTTTATAAATATTTCTCTTGACTCCCTGTCGGAGTGGCGAAGCTTATCGGGCAGGCGTTTGAGGCCGATAGAGGGCAGTACCGTATCGAGCAGATAGGAGTATGAAGCATTGTTGACCATATCCTGAAAAACGACTATGCCGAGTCTGTCGCACAGATTGTAAAATATCTCCGGCTCAACCTTGATATGCTTCCTTAACATATTGAAGCCGAGGCTCTTCGCGGTCTTTATATCGTCCTCGTATCCCTCTATCGTAGCGGGTAAGAAGAGTCCGTCGGGGAAATACCCTTGGTCGAGAAGTCCGTTGAAGAGATATGGCGCACCGTTAAGCGTCAGCCTCTTTACTCCGTCATAGTCACCGATGCCGACCTCACGTAAAGCGAAGTATGACTCAACCTTGTCTTCACCGCACTCAAGCGTAAATTCGTAAAGATAAGGACTTTCCGGAGACCACAGATGCACCTCCCTCGGCACTACCGTAACACTCTCACCGTCAAATTCTATAACCTCACCGCTCTTCTTTAGGGTGATTTTCTTTTTTTCACACCCGCATCTAACCTCGATTTTTGCCGAGGTCATATCGGTTGTTATCTTCAGTCCCTCTATATAATTTTCGCACACGCTCTCAAGCCACACCGTCTGCCATATTCCGCTTACGGGAGTATACCACATACCGCCTCGCTTTTTCGTCTGCTTTCCGTAGGTATACTTTTTATCAAGATTGTCTATCACCTTGACGTACAGCTCGTTTTCACCGCGGCTTACAGCCTCCGTCACGTCGAATGAGAAGGGAAGATATCCGCCCTCGTGAGAGCCGATATGCGTACCGTTAAGCCAAACCTCACACAGCGTGTCCACAGCGCCAAAGTGCAGTATAACGCGCTTTTTTATAAAATCACTCGGCAGAGAAAAGGCGCGCCTGTAATGAAGCGGAGTATTTTCGGGCATATCGCCGAAATATCCCGAGAGAGATGACTCGGGGCAGAAGGGAACGAGAATTTTTTCGGTATATACCGCGGGGCGTGTATCGGAAATACAGAAATCCCACTCGCCGTTGAGATTAAAATACGAGTCACGCACAAGAGTAGGGCGCGGATATTCCTGCCACGGATGCTCTCTGTCCATTTTGTCTGCATATTTTGTTTTCAGTACCGTGTATTCGTTTTGCATAACGCACTCCGATTTATAAATTTACCTTAGTCTTTATATTGTATCATTATTAATGAAAAAAAACAACAGGTTTTAATAAATATTAACACCCCGTTTTCTTATTTATAAAGAATGAACAAATTGGGGTAGTAAAATTCTATCAGTTTTTCCTTTTTTATTTCTTCTTTTTCCTTGAAAAGTCGGCTTGTTTGTGATAAAATATTTATATTATATTTTTAACCCATAAGCGAAAAGGAAGTGATACTAATGTTTAAGGCAGGCTTTGATAACGATAAATATCTTAAGCTGCAGTCGAAGGAGATAAAGGAGAGGATTTCTCTGTTCGGTGAGAGACTTTATCTTGAATTTGGTGGAAAGCTCTTTGACGATTTTCACGCATCGAGAGTTTTTCCCGGATTTGCTCCGGACAGTAAGATAAAGATGCTCATAGAGCTTAAGGACGAGGCAGAGATAATCATAGCCATAAACTCCGCCGATATAGAGAAGAATAAGGTCAGGGGAGACCTCGGAATTACATACGACCTTGACGTTCTCCGTCTTATTGACGCCTTCAGAGGATACGGTCTTTACGTAGGCTCGGTCGTTATGACGAGATTTAAGCCCACCCCGACGGCAGACGCCTTTAAGCAGAAGCTTGAAAAGCTTGGTATCAAGGTATATAAGCACTATGCCATAGACGGCTATCCGCACAACATTCCTCATATAGTTTCTGAGGAGGGCTTCGGTAAGAACGAATATGCCGAAACGACCCGCTCGCTCGTTGTAGTAACCGCCCCCGGACCCGGCTCGGGTAAGATGGCGACCTGCCTCTCGCAGATATATCACGAGAGTAAAATGGGCAGAAAATCGGGATACGCGAAGTTTGAGACCTTCCCCGTGTGGAACATTCCCCTGAGCCACCCCGTAAACCTCGCCTACGAGGCAGCAACGGCGGACCTTAACGACGTTAATATGATTGACCCCTTCCACCTTGAAGCTTATGGAAAAACCGCGGTAAACTATAACCGTGACGTAGAGGTATTTCCCGTGCTTCGCTCAATGCTTAAAGGAATTTTAGGCGAATGTCCTTATAAATCTCCGACGGACATGGGCGTAAATATGGCTGGCTTCTGTATATACGACGATAAGGCTGTGTGCGATGCCGCAACAGAGGAGATAGTTCGCCGTCATTATAACGCTCTGTGCAATATGCGCAAGGGTAACGGAAACGAAACCGAAATACAGAAGATAGAGATGCTGATGCAGAAGCTTGGCTGCGTGCCGGAGCTTTACCGCCGTTGTGTTATGCCCGCGCTTGAGAAGGCGGAGGAAACGGGTGCGCCCGCAGTTGCCATAGAGCTTAACGACGGCAGAATAGTGACGGGAAAAACCTCGTCGCTCCTCGGCGCATCGAGTGCCGCTCTCCTTAACGCGCTTAAGCTTATAGCGGAAATAGATGAGGACGTAGACCTCATCTCACCCGAAATTCTCGAGCCTATACAGCGCCTTAAGACCGAGAACCTCGGTAATCATAATCCCAGACTCCACACCGACGAGGTGCTTATAGCTCTGTCTATATCCGCTGTTAACAACCCGTATTCAAAGCGTGCGTTCGAGGCCGTGTCCTCGTTAAGATACGCGGAGGTTCACTCCACCGTAATTCTGTCGCAGATTGATGCCTCAACCTTCAGAAAGCTGGGTGTAAACCTTACCTGCGAGCCGAAATATCAGACTAAAAAGCTATATCATAATTAAAGGAAGGACAAGCAATGGAATTTAGTGTAAACCACCCGATACTGTTTTTACTTGTCGGTATCATCATCGCGCTCGTTTTGGCGCAGTCCGTATATTTCCTTGTCAAGTCGTTAAGGCGCGCAAGGGAAATCAAAATGGACAAAAAGCTCGTAAAGAAAACTATTATCACCGCCGCCGTATTTACGGTAGCACCCGCAGTTGCCATAGTTATTACCGTTGCGGCGCTTTCGCAGTCGCTTGGTATCGCGCTTCCTTGGCTCAGACTCTCCGTCGTAGGCTCGCTTTCATACGAGGCTATCGCGGCGGCAAACGCCGCCAGCGGAATGGGCACGACTCTTGCAGAGCTTGCGGGAAGTATAACCGCATCTCAGTACGTTACGGTAGCTATCGTTATGACCGTATCAATTATGGTCGGTATATGGCTCGTTCCCGTGCTTGCCAAGAGATATCAGAAGGGTCTTGTTAATTTTGAAAACAAGGATAAAAAATGGTCTGATATTCTTCAGAACTCGCTCTTTATAGGTATGATATCAGCGTTTGTCGGCTACGTTTTCTGCGACGTTTCGCGTCTGTGGAACGAGGGAGCAAGAGTTGTTACCTCTACCGATAATATGACGGGTGAGAAGGTCGTCACCGAGTTTACGGCAACCTCGGGACTTGTTCCCGTTTTCGTAATGCTTATAAGCGCGGCTCTTATGTGCGTGTGCGGAATCCTTATGAAAAAGCTTAACTGGAAGTGGCTTAACGACTATGCGCTTCCCATATGCATGATAGTAGGTATGGCATCTGCCATTCCGCTTACAAATCTTCTTGGAGGTATCGTAGCGTGAAAAATAAAAAGCAGCTTTCATATATGGACACCGTTCACCGCGACGGTACAGTCTGGAATCTTGTTATAATGGCAGTCCTTCTTATGTTCCCCGTGGTCGTCGGCGTGGTATTTCAGGCTGTGCCCGACTGGGAGGGAGTAGGCAAGGGACTTATCGCAACCGCGCCTATGTACTGGGCGGTAGGTATCGTCGAGGTAATAACCTTTATTCCCATGCTCGGAGCGGGCGGCTCATATCTTTCGTTCGTTACGGGTAATATCTCAAACCTTAAGCTCCCCTGTGCTATAAACGCGCTTGAAAATGCAGGCGTTGACGCGAAGAGCGAGGAGGGAGAGATAGTTTCTACCATAGCAATTGCGGTATCCTCTATCGTAACAACGGTGATAATCGTTCTCGGTGTAATTCTTATCGTACCCCTTACTCCCATCTTTGAGAGCGATTTTCTTAAGCCCGCCTTTGACCAGATACTCCCCGCACTCTTCGGTGCGCTTGGTGTTGCTCTTGTGTCAAAGAGCTGGAAGATAGCGGTAGCACCCGTAATCCTTATGCTCATACTCTTCATTTTCGTACCCGCCTTCAATTCCTCAACCGTCGGAATCATGGTTCCCGTCGGCGTAGTATTTACAATTGCCTTTTCGAGAATACTTTATAAAAAGGGAATTATATAAGAAAGGAATTTTTTCATGCTTCCTATTATACTTACCGCTATTTTTTCAGCGCTTGCTTTGCTGATTTTAGTGCTTATAATCCGCACTCTCCTCTTCGTACCTAAGGACGAGAAGAGTGAAGCCCCCTCGCCCGTATCCGTTGATGCAGAGAGAGCAACCGAAACGCTTGCCGAAATGATAAGGTGTAAGACAGTATCCGACAGCTGTAAGGAAAACGAGGATAAGGCGGAGTTTGACAAATTCGAAGTGGCACTTCCAAAGCTCTTCCCGCGCGTTTTTGAAAAATGCACCCTCGAGAAGCCGTCAGACAGATCGCTTCTCTTTAAGTGGGAGGGCGAGAGCCACGACGCACCCACAGTCCTCATGTCGCACTACGACGTAGTGAGCGTCGAGGAGTCCGATTGGCAAAAGCCGCCCTTTGACGGCATAACCGAGGACGGAGTCCTTTGGGGCAGAGGCACCCTTGATACCAAGGGAACTCTTAACGGTATTTTGCAGGCAGCCGAAATTCTTATTTCAGAGGGCTTCGTTCCGAAAAACGATATATATTTCGCATTCGGAGGCGACGAGGAGGTAAACGGTTACGGCGCATCGAGCATAGTTGACTTGTTCGAGAAGAGAGGGATAAGCCCCGCGCTCGTGCTTGACGAGGGCGGCGCCGTGGTTGAGAACGTTTTCCCGGGTGTTAAGTCGCCCTGCGCCCTTATCGGAATTGCAGAGAAGGGAATGGCAAACATTGAGTATTTGGTAAAGGGCGGCGGCGGTCACGCATCATCTCCCGCGCCTCATACTCCTGTCGGCAAGCTCTCCGCCGCGTGCGTCAGAGTGGAAAATAAGCCCTTCAAGTTCGGCATCTCGTCTCCCGCTTTACAGCTCTTTGATACGGTTGGCAGACATTCTACCTTCGTATACCGTCTTATTTTCGCAAACCTCTGGCTCTTCTCTCCCGTTCTTAACCTTATAACAAGATCGTCGGGCGGTGAGCTTAACGCGCTTATGCGTACCACGACCGCCTTTACTCAGATGGAAGGCTCGAAGGGTATGAACGTAATTCCCCCCTCCGCACGCATGGTGTCAAACCATCGTATCAAGGAAGGCGAAACCACCGACAGCGTTCTTGCGCGTATTACTAAAACCGTAAACGACGATAGCATTAAAGTATCGCTCATAAGCGGAATGAACCCCTCCGTCGTTTCAAGAACCGACTGTGAAGGCTATGAGCGCGTATTTGATACGGTCGCTGACACTTGGCAGGACGCCATAGTTTCACCATATCTTATGCTCGCATGCTCTGACTCTCGCCACTGGGGCAGAATATCCGACAGAGTTTACAGATTTTCCGCAATGTTCCTCTCTAAAGAGGAGCGCGCAACGATACACGGAAATAACGAGCGTATTCCCGTATCTACAATAGCAAAAACGGTAGAATTTTATATCCGCCTTATGAAAAGGTCGTAAAAAAACAACTGTCTCAAACTTTCATTTGAGACAGTTGTTTTTTTATTTATCCGAGACCGCACACGTTTTCATAAATATCGTCAGCAATCTCGCTGGCACCGTTTTTGGTCTTATCGAAGAATTTGATGTTTTCGCGGAGCTGTTCCATCTCCTTGGGATTTCTTTCAAGGAATTCAACAGTCTTGCGTATCTTCTTTTTATTCGGAACATAGTATCCGCACTTCTTCGCGTCTATGAACAGGCGCTTGGTTGCGCTTTCGATGGGAGAGCCGTAGTAGTCGATTATAACGGGTGTACCCATCATAACGCTATCAAGCACCGCGTTAGGACCCGCCTTCGTAATGAAGAGGTCGCAGGCTGCGTACAGCTCGGGCGCGTCCTTTCTGAATCCGAAGGGAAGGAGAGTGATGTTCGGCTTAACCTTATCCTTGATTGCCATAAGCTCATCGTAAAGCTCTTGGTTTTTTCCGGCGAGCGCGCAAATTGTCAATGGAGTATCGCTCTTCATAAGCTCGTAGCAGACCTTTTTCGTCTTTGCCTTAGCGTAAACTCCGTCGGCAACGACAACGGCGAATTTATCCTTCGGAATGCCGAACTTCTCGCGGTAGAATTCAACGCTCTCGTTAGCGTCGGTAACGGACTTTCTTGTGGGGTAGAATACCTCGCAGATAATATCCTTAGGGAACTTGAAGTGAAGGGCGTCGCGGGTGGCTAAGGGGTTGTTGGTGTAAAGACGGTCGATTCTGTTGTCCCACCATCCGTGAACGTTGTTATCAGGGCAGTACAGAACTACCTTGCAGTTTTTGTCTATCTTGTTGCGGTATTCAACGGCAGCATACTGAAGGAAATAGTGTGTAGTGATGATAACGTCGGGTTTGATTTTACGGTATTCCTCGATGAGTGCGCGAGTTTGCTTTCCGAATACGGTGTTATGTACCAATTTAAGCGTGTTTTTACATCCGCCGATATGCATAGCGGTCATATACATATGGCAATATCCGGGATATTTTGAGTGCTTGTTTACCTCGTTTACGAGGAATTTTTCGTAATCAGCCAAAACCTGATTTCCGCTGTCGCGCAGCGTATAGCTGTCAACGATGTCAAGCTCGTCGGAATATTTTTCCTTAAGAGCGTTTGAGATAGCCTCTGCGGTTACTATGTGTCCCATTCCCGCCTCGACGTAAGTAACGAGAACCAGCGGCTTTTTTTGAGTGCTTGTCATAAAACAGTCCTGCGTCTTTTAACTTAAAAAAGACTCCTTTCTTTAGAAAAAGCTATTAATAGCTTTGGGATAATTTACTGCCATAATTATAGCATTGCCACTCTGAAATGTCAAGTGCTTTAGGTCCATTTAAGAATTTTTAATTCGTATATAAAGATAAAATAAGAGCCGAACACGTACGTGTCCGACCCTAAATTCAGTTCATAAGCCAGATTGAAAAATTCAAATATCCCGCAAAGATTACCCAAAGAACGTAAGGAATTTGCAGATAAGCGGCAATACCGTCTACCTTATGGTAGTAATAAATAGTTCTTATAATCGTATATAAGAGAAGCAAGAGCCAAATGAAGCTCAGAAGAAACGCTCCCGCATTGAAGAATAAAAGACTCCATGCGAAGTTTATTACAAGGCTTACAGCATAGGTAGTAAGTCCGACTCTCGCCGACTCGGGCGATAGCTCCTTTTTAGTATATACCATACCAGAGCTTATTCCCATAAGAACGTAGAGTATCCCCCACGCGATAGGGAAGAGCCAGGACGGAGGTGCCAAGGACGGAACTATTATCTCCTCGTAGATATCCATGTTGTCCTTTGTAAACCAGGCGGAGAGAAGTCCCACCGCGATAGGTATGGCGATAGCTACGGCATATGTTTTTATATAAGGCTTTATCTTTTCCCACATAATATTTTCCCCCGAAAATCTTCCTTCGTTCTAATTTTATGTAGAGGACTTTTATAATATTACGGGAAATTTTGGATTTTTTAAGTTAATATAGAATTATTTCTTTTCCTGTTTTTGCCGACTCGTATATTGCGAGAATTATATCCACGCTCCGCTTTGCGTCCTCGCCGGTTATCATCGGCTCGCGGTTTTCGATAACAGAGCGCGCCATATCCTCAACAAGCACCGTGTGGCCGTAATTTGTGGTACAGTATCGGCAGTTCTTACCGCCCATACTGCCGACAACCTCGGGTTTTTCTTCCGAGCTGTCCTTGAGCGCCCAGGTATATATTTTATCGTCACCGAACGATATGCTTCCCTCCGAGCCGAAAAAGCTCATTATCGTATCATGCCCGGGATAAGCGGTTGTAGTGCCTTCTATTACACCGAGCGCGCCGTTTTTGAATTTAACGTTTACGACGGCCGTGTCCTCGACCTCAATATCCCACACGAGCCGCTCACACCTTGCATATACCGAGTGTATTCCGCCCATTATCCAGGATATCATATCCACTCCGTGCACACCCTGGTTCATCAGCGCACCTCCGCCGTCAAGCTCCCACGTAGCGCGCCACTCGCCGCTGTCGTAATATTCTTGGTCTCTGTAATATTTTAGAGATGCATCTGCAAGGGTGACTTTCCCGAGCGCTCCCCTCTCGATAAGCTCCTTGACCTTTATCGCTCCGTCGTAGGTTCTTCTCTGAAATACAGCTCCGAGCTTCACGCCGTTTTTATGACAGCAGTCAATCATTTTTTGCATCTTTTCGCCCGTGACCTCAAGCGGCTTTTCGCAAAGAACGTTCACACCGCTCTCTGCCACAAGACAGGCGCATTCGCAGTGCATACCGCTCGGAGTGCAGATACAGCAAACGTCGATTTTCTCGTTTTCGAGCATCGTCTTTATATCCGTATACCATTTTTTAAGACCGTATTTCTCTGCAGCACCTCTTGCGCGCTCCTCGATAATATCGCAAACGGCGACAAGCTCCGCACTCTCGGCATGCTCTATCGCATCAAGGTGATTGTGCGAAATTCTGCCGCAGCCTATTATAGCAAATTTTACTTTCATCTTATTTTTTTACCCCTTGACCGTCAGCCGCCGCCTGCACCGTAAGCGCCTGCCTCTGTGATGCAAGCACGTCATAAGTCTCTATAACGGTACGCTCACCGCGTATCTCTCTTATAAAATCGTATAGATGAGAAATTTTCCTCTCAGGGCAGCAAATTACGCGCTCGTCCGTCTTATATACGTGTATTTCAGAGCTTGCAAGGTTAAAGTGTATCATTCCGCACCTTCCCCAGAAGTAAAAGTCCCAGTAAGTAGGAAGAGTGCCGTTATATTTCGGCGCGGCGTATGATACGTCTGCCATAAGAGTTATTTCTTCAAGCTGTGCTATGAAGTGAGCGCAGTCGTGAAAATCAGGCTCCTCTTTTGCATAGGCGTTGCGCGTTACGGCGCATTTTACCTCGCTTAGATTCTTACCCGTAATATAACGCACGAGGTCGATGCCGTGTATCGCTATATCGTTGATAGTTCCGCCGTGCGCGCCCCTTTCAAAATACCACATAGGTCTGTTTCCGTAGTCGAGGCAGTGCTGACCGGTAAACGATACGTTTATTATATCGCCTATCTCACCGTCCGTAATAAGTCTTTTTACCTCTTCCGTCTGAGGCATATACCTGAGGTCGAGCATGCAGGAAACGACAAGTCCCCTTTCACGACAAAGCCTCTCGATCGTATTAAGCTCCGAGAGGGAAGTGCATATCGGCTTGTCGCATATAACGTGCTTTCCTTTTAACAGTGCCTCTATTACCATCTGTCCGCGTATTCCGTAGTAGTCGCCGATAGCAACCGCACGGACGGACTCGTCGGAAAGCAGAGCCTCGTATGATGAAAAATTAAATTCTGCCAAAAGCTCACGCGATGCAGCCTCTCTTGCATCCTTATCTCTTTCAAAGCAGCCGACAACGGTTACCTCACTTGATTCCTTTGCCATTTTATAAAGGCTGAAAATATGACTGTGTCTGAATCCGGCAAAAGCTATATTCATATCTTTATCTCCAAGTAAAGCTTAATTTATAGTGTTTACCTGCTCCTCGCATCCGCTTTTTATAGAGCGGTCGATAGCGTTCAGTATAAATACGGGAGCTACGAAGTCCTCGTAAGACTCGGGCATGGGAGCGCCCTTTAGCAGCTGATAAAATTCGTCAAACTCCGCCTCAAAGCAGCCGTCAAGAGTGTAGCTGTCAAAGCTTACCTTCTTCTCGCAGCTCACACCCGCGCAGTATTCAAAGCAGCCGTCTGTAAACTGTATTGTCACGTCGTAGTTTTCATATCTGACCATACAAGTTATAATTTTGCCGTTTACGTACGCCTTTACGGATTTCGGATAGAAGCCGAAAACAGAGCACAAAGCCTGAACTAAATGCTGTGAATAGAAGAAAAAGCCGCCGTACTCGTTATTCATGCTCACGGGCGCTCTCATCATACCGCCAAGCACCTTGCCGTACGTCTCCTCTCTGACAGCCGCCCCAAGCTCCTTAATCAGCTTTGGGTATTTGCACACCGAGCCGCCGCACGCTCTTATTCCGTTGTCCTTAAGACCCTGGTACAGCACTCTTGCATCGTCCTCGCTCACCGTGATAGGCTTATCTATAAACATAGGTATTCCCGATTTGAGATAGGGACGTGCGTATTTTAGGTGATTGTCACCGTGGCGCGCGGTGATTATAACGCCGTCCACCTTGCCCACAAACTCGTCGTAGGATTTTGCCGCGTAAACGCCGTACTGCTCGTTAAGCTTTCGTGCCGCCTCGGCATCATCGCTGTAAACTCCGACAACCTCAACGTCGGAGTAGAGGTCCTCCTTGATAAGATCTCCGTACGCTTCCTTTACCTCGTCCTTTATAACCTTATCCTTTATTACGTAGTTTAAGAAAATATCCGCGTGAGAGTTCTCACAACCTAGGATCGCTATTCTATACATATTAATCTCCATTCTGTCGCCGCTTGGCGACCGTACAAACTTCTATGAATTTTCCTTAAAATTTTACGGGCAGGGGATTTTGCGCATGGGCGGTCTCGATGACGCTTATTATCTTTGCCGCATGCTCGGGCTTTACTGTAAGCTCCTTGCCGTTTACTATTCTCTGATACATCATCTCGTAGAAGCGCATCGTTCCTACACCGAAGGCGTCACCGTCGAAGCTGCCGCGCTCCTCGTGTGTTATAAGCTTCTCGGAGCAGTAGCAGGGATATCCGTTCTCGTCCCTCATCGACTCTATGATAAGAGGTCTTTCGGGGTTCTCGCCGTCAACTATATATTTCATCTCATATTCGAGAATGGTTGATTTATAAGTACCCCTAGTTCCCAGAAGCTTAACGTTGGCGGCAGGATATGCATCGTTTGAGCTTACCTCAACGTCAACCAGAGGCTTATTCGGCGCTGTAAGGAGTATTTTTGCATAGTCGTCGGAGTCGCCGCTTGAGAGCACCGTGTCAAGCCTTGAATATATAACCTCCGTCCTATCGTCAAAATCAAGGAACCCGAGCGCGAGTCCTATCGGATGAGGACCCGTGTTATAAATATTTCCGCCTAGCTTTGTCTGTGTGGTCTGCCAGTCCCAACGGCGCGAAAATCCGCTGTAAGTAATATCTATCTGCTTGATTTCGCCTAGCTTTCCGCTTGCTATAACCTCTTTTGCAAAATCGTAGAAGGGAGCAAGGAATGACTGCTGGAACACCGCGAGAATAACGCCCTTTTCCTTGGCAAGTCTTATGAGGCTGTCACATTCGTATCTCGTTCTTGCAAAGGGCTTTTCCACAACAACGTTAAATCCCGCTTCAATAAGCTCTCTTGCAACCTCGTAATGCTCGTTTGATATGGTTGAATTTATAATCAGGTCGATATCCTTTTTATCAAAAAGCTCTCTGTGACTTGCAAAAGACTCGCATCCGGGATATTCGGTCAGCGAGCGCACGCGTCGCTCCTCATCTCTGTCAACGACGTATTTTACGTTGAAAAGAGTATTATTTTCCGACTTGAAGTAGAAGCCGTGAATATCTCTTCCGCTTCGGCCCTGACCAATAATTGCAACGTTTAATTTTTTCATATAAGCTCCAATCCGTCTGCATAGCAAACTGTATATTTTTTGCAATTTACTTTATTATACAACATATTTTTTGGAAAGTACATTCAAAAAAATCGGTTTTTATCTTGCAAAAAGTGTAAAAATGTGATATGATATATACAGAATTGAACGGAGGAAAATTATGCCCATAGAAATCTCTACCTACGAGGATAAAAAGGTTTTCTTTAATCACGTCATTCACGAGTCAACGGACGGACTCTTTTTTGAATTTCATACGCATGATATATGTGAGCTTATACTTATAAAGACGGGAAATGCCTGCGCCGTGATAGGCGAGAGAACGTATAGGCTTAAAAAAAACGACCTTATAATATTCAGACCCGCAGTCCCGCACAGAATCAGCTTTGACAAAGGCGGCGCGTACGAGAGATATAATATTTTATTTAATGAGAAAAAAATGGCAAATCAGATGTACGAAAGGATTCCCGAGGAGCTTGATGTCGTAAATCTGAGCGGAAATACTTACTTTATATCTCTGTTTGAAAAGTTAGATTATTATTATGAAAAGTTTAACGGCCAGGATAGAAAAATCTTGATAAGAAATCTTATAGAAGAGATAGTTTATAATATTTACCTCTGTCCTATAGACAGCCTGTCAGGCAGAATAATATCCGCCCCTCCGATAATTTCCGCCGCTATCGAATATATAAATGAGCACTACACAGAGCCAATAACAGTTTTGGATATTGCAAAGGAGCTGTGCGTTACAAAAAGTCATCTGCATCACCTGTTTTCCGAGTCCATGAGCATAAGTCCGAAGCGCTACGTCAATATGAAAAGACTGTCAAAGGCGAGAGGACTTATCAGAATGGGCGAGCGTGCCAGCGCGATATACACATCCTGCGGCTTTAACGATTATGCAACCTTTTTCCGCAATTATGTAAAAGCCTTTGGCTATCCGCCCTCGGAAGAAAATTATACGATACGTCCCGAAATAATATCATAATAAAAAAAGAGCCAATCGGCTCTTTTTTTATTATACGTCAAGCGAGGAGAGGTCCTCTACGGTTTCTCTCCTTACCGCAAGATAATCTTCGCCGTCGCTGATCATAACGATAGGCGGTCTTGGAATTTTGTTATAATTTGATGCCATTGAGTAGTGGTATGCACCGGTCGTAAGGCAGGCGATGATATCACCGCGGCATATGTCGTTTGGCAGAGGAACGTTCTCTTGGAGGATATCTCCGCTCTCGCAACAGCGTCCTACAACCGAGAAGCTCTCGGCATCTTTACCGTCATCAAAAGAGGGAAGGATAGTGTACGGAGCGCCGTAGAGAGCATATCTGGGGTTGTCCGTCATACCGCCGTCAACCGAAACGTATGATTTATAACCCGTAATTCGTTTTACAGTACCGACAGTATATGCCGTAAGACCTGCATCGGCAACTATCGAGCGACCCGGCTCAAGCGAAATATTCGGCAGCTCTATTCCGATTTCATATGCCTTTTTCTTCATAAAATCGGCAATAGCAAGCACGGTTTTCTTTATATCAAGCTCGGGCTGTGAGGCTATGTACCTTACGCCGAAGCCGCCGCCGAGGTCGAGCTGCTTTGCCATATATCCGAGCCTATCCTTTACGTCGCGGATAAATTCAAGCATAACCGCGCCCGTCATAAGATAAACCTCTTCGTCAAAGAGCTGAGAGCCGACGTGGCAGTGGAAGCCCGAAAGCTCAATATTCTGAAGGCTTAGCGCCAGCTCTGTAATCTCCATAGCCTGTCCGGTCTCTATCGCGGAGCCGAACTTTGAGTCCACCTTACCCGTAGCGACAGCCGCATAGGTGTGAGGGTCTATACCGGGAGTTATCCTTAAGAGAACGCTCTGGCGCACGCCCTTTTTCCTCGCTATTTCGTCTATTGCGTAAAGCTCCTCTGCGTTATCTACGACAAAGTGACCGACACCGCGCTCAATAGCGTAAATAATGTCCTCGTCGGTCTTGTTGTTGGAATGAAAATATGCTTTTTCAAGAGGAAAATGCGCAGCAGATGCCGCGTATATTTCACCTCTTGACACAACGTCAATTCCCATCCCCTCCTCGCGCATTATCTCGTAAAGGCGCTTAAAGGATGCCGCCTTTGATGCGTACAGCACCTCGGCAGAGTCGCCAAAGCCCTCCTTAACTGCATCAAGGTAGGCTCTGCATTTTTCTCTTACGCGATTCTCGTCATAAAGGTAGAGGGGCGTGCCGTACTTTTTTGCAAGAGAGCTGATGCTCATTCCCGCAAAGAGAAGCTCACCCTTCTCCCTCTTGAGATTTTTACATATCATTTCGTTTTTTTCTTCGGTTAAAATCATTAGTATTCCTCTTTCGGAATTTCTTTAGATTACAGCATAGCCTTTCTTAACTGCTCGGAAGAGAGGGGCGAGAGGTCTGCGGGAGCTACGTCAAATACAGTAATGCAACCGACCCTGCCTCTGCTTTTCATCTTAAATATAGCTCTTGCGTATGCAACGAGAACGCTTGCCGTAAATTCGGGATTAGAGTCAAGGCGAAGGCTGAACTCCACGGTGTGAGTATTTTCTCCGTCCTTTCCCGTCCTGCCGTTTCTTATGACAGAGCCGCCGTGGGGAAGAGCTGCATGATTTCTTTTAAGCTCCTCTTCCGTAACGAAGGTTACAGTCGTGTCATAATCGGCAAAGTAGTTCGGCATAGTCTTTATTTCATTTTCGATTTTCGCCTTGTCAGCGCCCTCTGCCGCTACAACGTAACACTCTCTCTTATGCTTTTCGGCAGTGGTAAGGGTAGGAGTCGCTCCCCCTCTTACAGCCTCAATGGCAGCTGATATGGGAACGGTATATTGCCTTGCGTCAAGAACTCCGTCAATTCTTCGTATAGCGTCGGAATGTCCCTGGCTTACTCCACGTCCCCAGAAAGTGTAGTCAGCTCCGTCTGCAAGCACGCTTGATGCGTAAAGCCTTGCGATAGAGAAGAGTCCGGGGTCCCAGCCGGCAGATATAAGAGCGATATTTCCCGCCTCTTTTGCCGCCTCGTCAACCCTTGCAAAATGCTCGGGGATTTTCGCATGAGTGTCAAAGCTGTCGAGTACGTTAAACTTTCTTGCAAGGGCAGGGGTCATTTCGGGAAGGTCCGTCGCACTGCCTCCGCACAGAATAAGAACGTCTATCTTACCTATGAAGCTGTCAAGCTCGCTTGCGTGATATACAGGAGTTTCAAAAACCGTTTTGACATCACCCGGCGCTCTCCTTGTGAAGATTCCGACAAGCTCGATATCGTTATTGTATTTTGCGGCGCACTCGACTCCTTTGCCGAGATTGCCGTAGCCGTAAATTGCAATTTTCATAATCACTAAATCCTAAAAAATCAGTTTGCTACTATAATATCATCGCAGCTTTTTTCGCTGACGATACTCTTCATATCGTAAAGGCCCGCAGGGCAGCCGATGAGAAACTCCGCCGCTGCCAGCGCCCCCTCGGCAAAGAGCGCTCTGTCGTGAGCCTCATGCTTTAGGGTGATGGTCTGGCTGGGTGTACCGATGATAACCTCGTGCTCACCCACGATATTTCCCATTCTTATAGAATGTATGCCAATCTCGTTTTTATCCCTCTTGCCCTGACCGCTTCTGCCAAGGTGAGTGTATGCATCGGGACGCGCCTCGCGCACCGACTCCGCCAGCATAAGTGCCGTGCCGCTTGGAGCATCGAGCTTTCTGTTGTGGTGGCGCTCGACAATTTCAATCTCTGCCTCGGGCATTGCCGCCGCTACGGTTTTACTAAGCTCGCACAGGAGCGCAATTCCGAGCGACATATTTCCAGAGTAAAAGACGGGAACATCTTCTGCCGCGTTTTTTATGGTGAAAATTTCATTTTCTGTATGGCCGGTGGTAGCTACCACAACGGGTATTCTCTTTGCCTTTGCAAAGGAGATAAGCTCCTCTGTCGCAGAGTGATGCGAGAAATCTATAATGCAGTCAATAGGCTCATCTCTGACGTCAGAGAACGATTTATATACCGTAGTATCACATTCAGCCGAGGCATACGGGTCCACACCGCATACAAGATGCGCCCCTCTGAAGCCCTCTTTTGCAAGCTTTGCGACCTCGCGTCCCATGTGTCCGCCTATGCCGCTAAGTAATATATTCATAAAAAATCTTCCTTGTTAAATGAGATTTTGTTCCTTCATGAGTGAAAGAAGATTTGCCTCGTGGTCTGCCTCCATAGGAGTCAGGGGAAGGCGAAGATAATTTTCGCAGTATCCCATAGCGGAGACTGCCGCCTTTACGGGAATGGGGTTTACCTCACAGAAGAGCGCGTTTATAAGAGGAAGAAGCTTGAGCTGCGCGGAAAGCGCCTCGGCAGTATTTCCGCTCATATAATCGTCGCACATCTTCTGCGTTGCCTTCGGCATAATATTCGAGAGAACGGATATAACGCCCTTACCGCCGAGAGAAAGAATAGGAACTATCTGGTCGTCGTTTCCGGAATAGATGTCTATCTTATCACCGACAAGAGAAGCAAGCTCTGCAATCTGCGAAATATTTCCCGACGCCTCCTTGATAGCTACGATATTCGGGTGGTCAGCAAGAGCCGCAACGGTTTTAGGAAGCAGATTACAGCCTGTTCTTGACGGAACGTTATAGAGTATGCAGGGCTTTGTAGATGCGTCTGCCACAGCCTTAAAGGATTCGATAAGTCCCTTCTGGGTAGCCTTGTTATAGTAGGGGGTAACGAGAAGCATAGCGTCAGCGCCAACCTCGCACGCATATTTTGTAAGCTCGATAGCGTACGCCACGTCGTTTGAGCCTGTGCCTGCGATAACGGGAACTCTGCCGCCTACGCGCTCAACACAGAATTTTATAGCCGCCTTATGCTCCGCGTCGTCAAGCGTTGAGCCCTCGCCCGTAGTACCGACGGCAACGATAGCGGCAATGCCCTCGTCTATCTGCCAGTCAATAAGTCTGCCAAACTGCTCGTAGTCGATTCCGTCCTTGGTAAGAGGGGTGACTATCGCGGTAGCCGCACCGGTGAAAATAGTGTTCTTCATAAAAAATGTCCTCCTAAAAATAAAGAAAAGATAGCCTCGAGGGCTACCTCCGATAAAGTCATAAAAATGCAAGAAAATATGCATAAAAATGCTTAATCAGGATAGCTCTTCGCGTTTTGTTGCGACAACAGGACGGATATTTTCCGTACTGCCAGCTAAAGATGCCCGCCACAGCACCCGCTTCGGCACCAACGCCTTTTCCGCACGGCTTTGGCAGCCGTAAGATGTGCGGTACTAATCGTAAAGTGCGCCTCTATCTCAAGATAAAACAATTTTATCATATATTCACCCTTATGTCAATACCTTTTTATAATTTTTTATATCAATACTGCGCGCTTCAAATTTCTTCTGCTTATTGACTTTTTATTTTTGTTGTACTATAATATATATGTAAAAATATGTACGTTTTGCGAAAGGTAATGAAAATGACAAAAATTGATATATTTTCCGGCTTTCTCGGTGCGGGAAAGACCACGCTTATAAAGAAGCTTATTAACGAGGCATATGCAGGAGAAAGGATCGTTCTTATAGAGAACGAATTTGGTGAGATAGGTATCGACGGCGGATTTCTTGCCGATGCGGGAATAGAGATAACCGAGATGAATTCGGGCTGTATCTGCTGCTCGCTTGTCGGTGATTTTTCGGCAGCGCTAGTTAAGGTGCTTGATGAATACAAGCCTGACAGAATTATCATCGAGCCATCAGGCGTCGGTAAGCTCTCCGACGTTATCAAGGCGGCAAGAAGTGCAGAGGAGCAAGGAGCTACTCTTAACTGCTTTACCACCGTTGCCGACGTAAATAAGGTTAAAATGTATATGAAGAACTTTGGCGAGTTCTATAACGACCAGATTGCAAACGCATCTGCTATCGTGCTCTCCCACACCCAGTCGGCAAAGGACGAGAAGATAGCACAGGCGGTAGATATGCTCCGCGAGCATAACGCTGATGCGACCATAGTCGTTACCCCATGGGACAGCCTTGACGGTAAGGATATTCTTGCCGCAATGGAAAGTAAGGATACTCTTGCCGATGCAATTAAGGCTCTCGAAGATGAGCATCACCATCATCACCACCATGACGAGGAGTGCCACTGCCACGAGCACGAGCATCACCATGACGAAGAGTGCCATTGCCACGAGCATGAGCATCACCATGACGAAGAGTGCCATTGCCACGAGCATGAGCATCACCACGATGAAGAGTGCCATTGCCACGAGCATGAGCATCACCATGACGAAAAGTGCCATTGCCATGAGCACGAGCATCACCATGATGAAGAGTGCTCCTGCGGCTGCGGAGGCCACGGTCATCATCACCACCATGCCGATGACGTTTTCTCTTCGTTCGGTGCTGAAACTACGAAAAAATTCAGCAGGGAAGAAATCGAGGAAATCCTTGAGAAATTCTCCGAGAGCGACGAGTACGGAATGGTTCTCAGAGCTAAGGGAATTGTTGAATGTAAATGCGGCAAGTGGATACACTTCGACTACGTTCCGGGCGAGCCTGACGTGAGAGAAGGAAGCGCCGCGATAATAGGCAGACTTTGCGTTATAGGCGCGGGAATCGATAAAGAAAAAATTAAGGAACTGTTTAACTTATAATGGAAACACCGGTATATCTGTTTACAGGCTTTCTCGAGGCAGGCAAGACCTCTTTTATAGCCGAAACCATGCGCGACCCGAACTTCAACGACGGTAAGCGCAAATATCTTGTAATATCCTGTGAGGAGGGCGAAGAGGAGCTTGACCCAACGGAGCTTGGCGAGAACGTTTCTTACGCCACCTTTGACGATGAGCAAAGGCTCACGCCCGATAGACTCTCGGCTCTTCAGAAGAGGACGGGAGCAGAGATAATAGTAGTTGAGTATAACGGAATGTGGATGCTCGACCGCTTTTACAGCGCTCTTCCCGAGACGTGGGCGGTTTATCAGGAAATACTGATAGTCGATTCCAAAACCGCTATGAGCTATAACACAAATATGCGCTCTCTTATGGTAGACAAGCTCACAAGCTGTGAGATGGTAGTTTTCAATCGTGTGAGCGCGGATACTGACAAGATAGCGCTTCATAAAATTGTCAGAGGCGTCAGCCGAAAGCCGAATATCTGCTACGAGGACACCGAGGGAGAGATAGAGTTTGACGATATCGAGGACCCGCTTCCGTTCGACGTCAACGCACCGATAATTGAGATACACGACGAGGATTTCGCACTGTTTTACCGCGATATGACCGAGGACTTTGCAAAATATAACGGAAAGAGTGTTAAGTTTAAGGGCATAGTTGCCCTTGACCCCTCTTTGCCCACGGGCCATTTTGCGATAGGCAGGCATATTATGGTATGCTGCGCTGACGATATCGCCTACCGCGGTGTCGTTGCCGTCGGCACGTGCGGCATGAAGCTTACTACGAGAGATTGGGTTACTGTAACCGGAACTCTTACCGAGGCGTATTCAAAGCTCTACCGAGCAAGAGGACCCGTAAGTCGGA
>JAZOAA010000091.1:0-4326 GCA_045595265.1 Eubacteriales bacterium | reverse complement strand
CGGCAACCGAAGTCGCCGCACCGAAAAACGCAAGACTCCAATTGTCGCCAAACAAATTCAATGTTGTATGAGTATATGATACCATAAACAATGCCGGAGTTTTGCATTTTTGCCTATGCAAAATAGGCATTATTATGGTATGCGAAAAGGGGTATAATATCCCCTAGAGGATAAAAAACACCCATACATAAAAAATATTGAATTCGTTTGGCAAATACATTTTATCACATCACGGGGTGAATGTCAAGGAGCTTTTGGAAAATGATATATATCATATATTAAAATAAAAATGCATAGCCCATATGAGCTATGCACTTCTATTTAGGTATTTATTCCTCTTGATTTTTTATATTCGAGATACTCTTCGTACGTGCCTCTGTGGTCAACGAATGAGCCGTCGGGAAGAATTTCTATTACGCGGTTGGCAACGGTGTTAAGAATCTCATAGTCGTGAGATGAGAAAAGAATATTTCCCTTGAACGAGGACATTCCGTTATTAACTGCGGTGATAGATTCAAGGTCAAGATGGTCGGTAGGCTGGTCTATTATCAGCATATTAGAGCCGAACATCATCATACGAGAGAACATACATCTTACCTTCTCTCCACCGGAAAGAACGTTTACCGGCTTAAATACCGCTTCGTTTGAGAATAGCATCTTACCGAGGAAGCCTCTGAGGTAGGTCTCTGTCTGATCCTTGGAATATTGACGCATCCAATCGAGGATAGACTCCTTGTGACCTTCAAAATATTCGGTATTATCGTGAGGAAAATATGAGGTTGTTATTGAAACTCCGAACTTAAATTCACCGGAATCGGCAGTATCCTTCTCATTGAGAATATTATATAAGGCCGTAGTCGCAAGCTCGTTGCCAAGTATTGCGATTTTATCATCCTTAAATACGTGGAACGTGAGATCCTTGAAAAGAGGGGTTCCGTTTAGAGTTTTTGTAAGTCCCTCAACGTGAAGAATTTCTTTGCCCGGTTCTCTGTCCATATCAAAGCCGATAAATGGATATCTTCTTGAAGATGCGGGAAGCTCCTCGACAGTAAGCTTATCGAGAAGCTTTCTTCTTGAGGTTGCCTGTCGGGATTTAGACTTATTCGCGGAGAAGCGCTGAATAAAGCTCTGAAGCTCCGCAATCTTTTCCTCGTTTTTCTTGTTCTGCATCTTTATCATGCGCTGAATAAGCTGGCTTGATTCATACCAGAACTCATAGTTACCAACGTACATCTTTATTCCCGAGTAGTCAATATCAACGATATTCGTGCAAACGTCATTTAAGAAATGACGGTCGTGCGAAACAACAAGCACAGTACCGAAATAGTCCGCGAGAAAGCCCTCGAGCCACATGACAGCATCAATGTCAAGACCGTTCGTAGGCTCGTCAAGGAGAATTATATCAGGATTTCCGAAAGGCGCCTGTGCAAGAAGCACCTTAACCTTTTCAGATTCTTTGAGGTCAGACATCTGCATATAAAGGTAATCGTCCGTGAGCCCAAGGCCTTGAATAAGCTTAGAAACGTCAGATTCAGCCTCCCAGCCGTTAAGCTCAGCAAACTCACCTTCAAGCTCTGATGCTCTTATACCGTCCTCGTCTGTGAAATCCTCTTTTGCATATATGGCATCCTTTTCTTTCATTATATCGTAAAGACGCTTGTTACCCATTATAACCGTGTCAAGAACCGAATATTCCTCATATGCAAAGTGATCCTGCTTTAGTACAGACATTCTGACTGTTGAAGGAATCGAAACGTCACCGCGCGTAGGCTCGAGCTCACCGCAGAGAATACGGAGAAACGTGGACTTACCCGCTCCGTTTGCACCAATTATACCATAGCAATTGCCGGGGGTGAACTTAAGATCTACATCCTTGAATAAAAGCTGACCGCCAAACTGAAACGAAAGATTTGAAACTGTTATCATTTTATTTTTCCTTAATGTTATCGTATACTTCTCTTATGTTTTTCATAACGTACGTAGGCTTTACGTCACTCTTCTCCAGATCCTCGTGAGTTCCCTCACCCGAAAGGACAAATATTGTATCTATACCCGCATTGTAGCCCGATGCAATATCTGTATAAAGGCGGTCTCCTATCATAACGGCCTCGTCTTTTGAATATCCAAACTTTTCAAGCGCAAGATTTATCATGGCGGGTTCGGGTTTTCCGATAAAAGTAGGTCTTTTTCCCGTAGATCTCCAAAGCATTTCGGCAAAAGAGCCGCAGTCGGGAACGTAGCCAAAAGCCGTGGGACATACCCAATCGGGATTGGTAGCAATATATATTATATCATTTAACAGGAGCTTGCAAGCATCTTCGAGCTTCTTGAAGGTAAGCTCGTTATCGTTTCCCATAACGATACCGTCAATGCCATCGCAAATATCTGTAACAACGTCTATTCCTGCATCGCGAAGTTCTTGTGTGAACGAAGCCGTTCCTATTGAATAGAACTTTCTGCCCGGATATTTATCCTTAATATAAAGAATTGTAGCATACGTAGAAGTTAGAAATTCATCTTCGGAGGACTCTATTCCTATCTTGGAAAGCTTCGATACGTAAGCAACAGCACTCTTTGAAGAGTTGTTTGTGAGGAAAAGATATTTCCCTCCCTTGCGTTTCACCTCGGATAAAAAATCAAGCGTTCCGTCAAAAAGCTCCGAATCGAGATATATTGTTCCGTCCATATCTAAGAGGAACAGCTTTTTTTCTGATAATTTCATTTTACACCTTCATAGCAAAAGAGGCTATACCGATATGGCACAGTCTCTTTTGAATTAATTTTTAGTCGTCGGGATAACCGTCGGGATTCTGCTTTTGCCATCTTGCGCTATCTTCGCACATCTTTTTAAGATCGCGCTCCGCTCTCCAGCCAAGAGTATTATAAGCCTTGGTGGGATCTGCGTAGCATTCAGCGATATCACCGGGACGGCGAGGAGCAATTCTGTACTTTACAGGTGAGCCCCAGACCTCACCAAAAGCCTTAACCATCTCGAGAACGGAATAACCGTTACCCGTACCTACGTTTATGTAATCTATTCCTTGATATTTCTTTGTATAATCAAGTGCTTTGAGGTGAGCAAGAGAAAGATCGACTACGTGAATAAAGTCGCGTACACCCGTACCGTCCTTGGTATCGTAATCATCACCGAAAACAGAAAGACATTCGAGCTTACCTGCGGCAACCTTGGCAATATAAGGAAGGAGATTGTTGGGAATACCTCTGGGATCTTCGCCAATAAGACCGGATTCATGAGCGCCAATTGGATTAAAGTAACGCAGAACACAAACCGAAAGGCTTGGATTTGCAGCAGCGGTATCCTTTAGGATACGCTCAATCATAAGCTTTGTTTCACCATAGGGGTTCGTTGTCGAAAGGGGAAAATCTTCTCTGATCGGAACAGACTCCGGAAGTCCGTACACCGTTGCAGACGAACTGAAAACAATTCTGTTTACGTTATGGCTGATCATGCAATTGAGAAGATTGAACGTACCGGTAAGATTGTTATGATAATAAAGAAGAGGTAGCGAGCATGACTCGCCAACAGCCTTAAGACCTGCAAAATGAATAACCGAATCAATTTCTGGATGATCATCAAATACCTTATTAAGCGTTTCCATATCTAAAAGATCACATTTTACAAACGTGGGACGCTTGCCTGTGATTTTTTCCACCCTGTCAAGAACACAGAGCTTGCTGTTTGAAAGATTATCAACGATTATAACCTCTTCACCGATGTTGAGAAGCTCAACCGTGGTATGAGAACCGATATATCCGGTTCCGCCCGTTACTAAAATTGCCATAACGCATCTCCTTTTATAATAAATATCGTAATTAAAACAAAAAGAGTAGACCGAACCTACTCTTTTTGTTAATTATTACTCAGCGTAAACGCTAACCTGCATTCTGCCGCCGGTGATATGTTCGAATTTAACAGTACCGTCAACAAGAGCAAAGAGAGTATCGTCAGAACCGATACCTACGTTCATTCCGGGATGAATCTTAGTTCCTCGCTGTCTAACGATGATGTTACCAGCGATAACAGACTGACCATCTGCCTTCTTAACACCAAGACGCTTGGACTCGGAATCACGGCCGTTCTTGGTAGAACCGACACCCTTCTTATGAGCAAAAAACTGCAAACTGAGCTTCAACATCATGAAATCCTCCATTTTCGGTAAAATAGGTGGGTTGACGAATGATTGGTGAACGGTAAACAGATGCGGGTCAAGCACCATAATGACGGTTAATCACCTTCACGTCCAGGTAGTCTCCGTACTCCTCCAGCATATCGGTAAGCTGCTGGTAGTAGCCCAGGAAAATGCC
>JAZOAA010000090.1:0-3708 GCA_045595265.1 Eubacteriales bacterium | reverse complement strand
GTGCAGATTCCGCCCAGCTTTTAGGGACATCAACATCGAAGTCAGAGAACGTGCATTCTCTTGAGTCGATGCCAAAGAGATATTCACACCAAGTAAGAGCGAGGGCGTATCTTCCGAGGCCTTTACTTGCGTGTTTGCCGTCAGAGTGTACAGGATATCCGAGATCTTTCAATCTTTCGAGAGCTTCACCTGCGGGAATAACGCCGTGAGCTCCGATGTCATTTGCAACGAAACGAGTGATACGTTCAATGCGAGAAAACATATCACGAGTCTTTGTGAATTTCTTAGGAAGCTTTTCTTTTTCATAGCTCCAGGTTTCGTGGAGAAGAATTTTGGCACCGGGCGCGTACTTTCTCACGTAAGCACTAAGCTCTTTTACAAACGGATAGTATGAGTCTACGACGAATGAGCGTGTAGACACCTGCTGTAGAGTGACATAATCCCAATCAGTTTCTTCAAGTGCTTCTTTTATGCTTACCATTTCAGAGGTGCTGACACCGTGGCGTATCAATTTGTAAGCGGGAGAATCCGAAATCATATTGTTATAGTGATCTTCAAGAGAGCAATCTTCTATACAAATATTCTCATTATAAATCTTTTTGCCGAATGATTCCGCTATACCGTGAAGATATCTTTGAGCATCTTCGGAAAAGCGGTTTCCAATAGATAGAATCTTTAACATATTTCATCCTTTCTTAGTTAAATGTTAAATTGTTTTGTATTTTGAGGGAGTAATTGTATATGGGTGATAAATTGCGTTATTTACGGCTTCTTTGATCACCTTTACGTTAGTTTTATCTACATCAGTAAACAGCCCCATCCAACTGTTTTTCTTTTCGCTGTCACCTTTTGTTTCGCTTTCAAATGTGGGCATGAAATTTATATCATTAGGCGATGCGCCTGTGAGATAGGTATACCACAGCATTCCCATTGCAAATCTGCCGACGCCGTAATTAAGATGTCCCCAATCTCGGGTGATGTCTCCCCCTTTGCCGGATTTCAGGTATGAAGTTCTTAGATTTTCAATTAGCGTAGCGGCGGGAATTATTCCGTTTATCTCGGGGTGATTTATGATAAGCTCTTTTGTTGTTTTGACGATTTCTGTGTAAAGTTGTACGGTATCCGAGACGTTGTGTGCCCAGGTCATGTAGTAGATAATTTTCCCGTTTGGATTGGTCATATAGTGTCTGAGAGCAGAGAGAAAATTGTCTAGTTCGGAGTAGTATTCATTCTTTGTTAGAGTATCGGCATTGTTTGGACCTTGGTAAAAGATAACATAGTCCCACGGTTCGTCCCCTACAATTGTCTTGTAGTCTGCGGGTAAATCAAACATCTCGTCGTTCACCGTTTTATAATGTACCGAGAAGGGATTGCCGCGAAAAATATAGTCATTGAGAGGGTCATCATCGATATTGTGATAGTGGTCGTTTATTGTCATTAGGCTCTCGCCGATTCGCCCAATTATGACTTCTTCATACTTAGTTATTAGCATTTTTTTGAGATAAGCTACGGCATCGTTACCATAGCTATTGCCAAAGATTAATATTCTTATAGACTTCATTTCCATACCTCATTATTGTAGTTTTGCTATACTCTTTTATAGTTTAAATCTTTAATGTGGCTACATATTTTTCTGCCTTTACGATTCATCTTGGAGATATTTTACACCGGTCTTTGGTTGTTGTCAACACAAAAAGTTTAAAAAAATACAAAATGGTTGAATAGTGCTAAAAAATGGTTACATATGTCTTTAATAAAGGCTGGATTTATGTTATACTTATTTATAAACTTACGAAAGGCGAGACTTTGATGAAAGATAACTATTTACTGAAAAACCGTAATTCCCAAAAGCTTTATGCGGAATATGTAAATGCACTTCCAATAATCGATTTTCACAATCACATATCGGTTTCGGATGTTTTAAAGGACAGACGGTTTGAGAATCTTTACAAGCTTTGGCTCTCCTCCGACCCATATAAGCACCGATTAATGCGAATTTGCGGGGTGGATGAGCATTTCATTACAGGCGAAGCATCTCCGTTTGAAAAGATTGAAAAATACTGCGAGATATTCCCATACCTTGCGGGAAATCCCGTGTATGACTGGTCGAGAATGGAGCTGTCACGAATCTTTGGGATAGATGAGCTTCCTACAAAGGAAAATGCCCGATACATATATGAAAAATGCGGCGAGATGCTCTCGTCAAGTGAGTTCTCAAATAATGCGATCCTCTCGCGCTTCAATATTGAATATCAATCTCCTGTGGCAACGCTTCTTGATGATCTGTCGCCGTTCGACGGTAAAACGATCGCACCGTCTCTGAGAGGTGACGAGCTTTTATCTCCTGCACCGGATTTTTTGGCAAGGCTTACTCAAAAAGCTGAAATTAAGGTAACGGATACCACGTCATATATCAGTGCGGTGGCGAAGGTACTTGATAACTTCTCAGCAAGGGGCTGCAAATTTGCCGACCACGCCCTTGACGCGGACTTTTTCGAGAGCGATACCGACGGTGAGAAAATCGAGATCCTCACACGGCTCGGCACCGAATACGCAAAGCGAGGCTGGACACTCCTCTTGCACATTGATGCCAAGAGAAAAACAAGCCCGCGTCTTGCCCGCGTGGCAGGTCCTGCGGGAGGATACGCAGCAGTCGGAGGCATATTTAACATTTCAGCTCTCTCCGATCTTCTTGCGAAAATGGAAGGGCTGGGAGGACTTCCCGACACCGTGCTGTTCCCGCTTAATATGAACGATCAGGAGCCTCTTGCCGTTATGCAGGGCTCGTTTGCCGAGGACGGAACACCGTCAAAGGTACAGCTCGGTCCTGCCTGGTGGTGGTGCGACCACGCACTCGGGATCGAAAACACGTTAAACGCAATTTCCTCCTTTGGAGTTGTGTCTCAGTTCATTGGTATGACGACGGATTCGCGCAGCATTCTTTCCTTTGTACGGCACGATTATTTCCGCAGGATACTATGCTCGTGGCTTGACGAAAGGAATGAGAGTGGAGAGTGGGATCTACCAATGAAAAATCTCGCTGAGATCGCCATGAAGATCTCTTACGGTAACGCAAAGGCAAAGATTGTAAAATAAATAATATAATTACATAAAGGAGAAAACACATGGATCAGTATTATCAGGGAAAGGTTGCCGTTGTAACAGGTGCGGCAGGAGTTATTTGTTCTGAGGTTTCTCGTGATCTCGCATCTCTCGGATGCACGGTTGCGCTGGTTGACCTCTCGCTTGAAAACGCGGAAAAGGTTGCCGAGAGCATTCGTGAAATGGGCGGCAAATGCAAGGCGTACGCTTGCAACGTTATGGATCAGGCTGCCGTTAATGCCCTTGCAGACCAGGTTATAAATGATCTCGGCAGATGCGATTTCCTCATTAACGGTGCTGGCGGCAATAATGCAAAGTGTCAGCCTAAGATCGTTGAGTTCGATCCTCGCGAGCTTGAGGAGGACCGTCCCGAGGATCTTGTCGGTATCTACAATGTGGATATGGAAATTTTCGAGAACATTATCAAGCTCAACACTATGGGAACAGTATATCCTCTTCTTGCATTCGCAAAATATATGGTCAAGCAGGGTAGCGGAAGCATCATAAACTTCGCTTCGATGAACACTTATTGCCCCCTTACAAGAAACTTTGCATATGCTATGAGCAAAGCAGCCGTTGCAAACTTCACTCAGGCATTCGCTGCGT
>JAZOAA010000089.1:0-14207 GCA_045595265.1 Eubacteriales bacterium | reverse complement strand
ATATCCTTATGCCGTTGTGGCTTTCACCGCGGAGGGAGAAAAGCTTGATTTCGGAGCGCCGAAGAAGCCGTCGAAATTTATATCAAGATTTGGCAAAATTCTAAATATACTACGCTTTGATAAGTCTACCGACAGCCAGCTTTTTGCGTGGCTTAAAAGACATTTTGACTCCAGAAGAGTTAAAGTGACTCCCGATGTTGTAAAAGCTCTTGTTTTTCGTTCGGGACATTCGATGAGCGTTCTGTTTCACGAGGTAGAGAAGCTGTGTGCTTTGGCTGCTATGAGGGGCAGGGATTTTGTTTGCGTCGAGGACGTGAGCGAGGTCTGTACCTCAACGCCGGAGGCGGATACCTTCGCACTATCAAACGCGATAACCGAGAGAAATAAGCAGAAGGCTTATATAGCTCTTGAGGAGCTTAAAAGCAGAAGAATCGACTCTGCTATTGTTATGGGTATGGTTGCGAGGACTTATGATGAGCTGTTATCTGTTGCAATGCTGCTTGACGAGGGGAAAAATCTTTCTGACGTGGAGGCGGCATTGAAGATGAATCCGTACAAGGTTAAGCTCTACGCCGCAGCTGCAAAGCGCTACTCTGCCGAGAGACTGGCTCAGATAACCGACGAGCTTGCAAGGGCGGATTCCGACTCGAAGTTTGGCGGAGTGTCTGGATATACAGCGGTGGAGCTGTTTTTATCAAAAAGCTTGTAAATGAAAAGTAAACTTTACAAAAGAGGTGTAAAATGGCAAAAAAGAGAAAAAATTCTAACTATAAACAGGCGACGGCAGTAAACACCACGGCGGCTGATAAAAGGAAAAACAGGATAATACTTATTGTTTGCGTATCAATAGTGGCTGCCATTGTGTTAGCCGCGGTTGCTGCAGCTTTTCTTATTCCTGACAAGAGCGACGTTATGGGTACGGGCGCTTGTGCTTATCTTGAAACCAGAGATATTGACGGCAGAGATATAAGCTACGTTGAATTCGCGATAAAGGATCACGGAAAATTTGTCGTTCTTGTTGACGCTACCACAGCACCCAAGACCGCACAGAACTTCCTTTCTCTCGTAAACAACGGCTTCTATGACGGACTTACTATATTCCGCGCGCAAGAGGGCTTCGTTATCCAGGGCGGAAAGAATGATAATGTAAATCTTACACCCATTACCGGCGAGTTTTCCTCAAACGGACATGAAAACGATATCTCTCACATTCGCGGCGTAATCTCTATGGCGAGAACTAACGACCCGAACTCTGCGACGTCTCAGTTCTTCATCACCCTTGACGATCAGGCGAAATATTCTCTTGACGGCGGCTATGCGGCTTTTGGTTACGTTGTTGAAGGTATGAGTGTCGTTGACGCAGTTGCAAAAACACTTTTGAATGCTTCAAGCTCCGGTTATAATGGATTTGTTAGTGACAAGGACGCTGTAACTATCATCAGCGCTAAAGTCCTTGACGGATATACTCCGGATTAAGTGGAAATCTTTAGAAATTTGACAAATTTGTATTGACATTTACTACGCGAGTATGCTAAAATATATGCTAATTAAAAGAATAATTATTATTTAAGAACCAAAAATAAAGGAAGTGAGGAAAAAACCTATGGCTACTTATTTCAACGAACCCTCCCATACCTTCAGTGAATATCTGCTCATTCCCGGATATACCGATGAGAGATGCATTCCCGCGAACGTATCACTGAGAACCCCCCTTGTTAAGTATAGAAAGGGTGAGGAAGAATGTCCCCTGATGCTTAACATTCCCCTTGTTTCAGCTATTATGCAGTCTGTATCAGACGATAAAATGGCGATAGCTCTTGCAAAGGAGGGCGGCATATCCTTCATCTACGGAAATCAGACTATTGAAGATGAGGCGGCTATGGTTGCCAGAGTTAAGGGCTACAAGGCGGGCTTTGTTGTAAGCGATTCTAACCTCACACCCGATAACACTCTTGCAGACGTTTTGGAGCTGGTTGAGAAGAATGGTCACAACACCATGGCTGTTACCGACGACGGTACGGCAAACGGAAAGCTTCTCGGCATAGTTACGGGAAGAGATTACCGAGTTTCCAGAATGTCAACGGACGAGAAGGTTTCTTCCTTTATGACTCCTCTTAATAAGCTTGTTACAGCTCCCGAGGGCACGACGCTCAAGGAAGCAAACGATATTATCTGGGATAACAAGCTCAACTCTCTTCCTATCGTTGATAAGAACGGCAACCTTAAATATTTCGTATTCCGTAAGGACTATTCCCAGCATAAAGAAAATCCCCAAGAGCTTCTCGATGCAAATAAGAGCTACGTAGTAGGCGCAGGTATAAACTCACGCGACTATGAGATGCGCGTTCCCGCACTTGTTGAGGCGGGCGCTGACGTTCTCTGCATTGACTCCTCCGAGGGTTATACCATATGGCAGAAGAAGACTATTGATTTCGTTCGTGCAAAGTACGGTAATTCCGTTAAGATTGGCGCGGGAAACATAGTTGACAGAGAGGGCTTCCGCTTCCTTGCAGAAGCAGGCGCAGACTTTATAAAAATTGGTATCGGCGGCGGTTCTATCTGTATCACCAGAGAAACCAAGGGTATCGGACGCGGACAGGCAAGCGCTGTTATCGAGGTTGCAGCTGCGCGTGACGAGTGGTTTAAGGAAACGGGCGTTTACATTCCCATTTGCTCTGACGGCGGTATCGTTCATGATTACCACATGACTCTCGCTCTTGCAATGGGCGCAGACTTCATGATGCTCGGTAGATATTTCGCAAGATTTGACGAGTCCCCCACACCCAAGACTATGGTAAACGGTCAGTACGTTAAGGAGTATTGGGGCGAAGGCTCTAATCGAGCAAGAAACTGGCAGCGTTACGACCTCGGCGGTAAGGCAAAGCTTTCCTTCGAGGAGGGTGTTGACTCCTACGTAACCTACGCAGGACCTCTTCACGATAACGTAGAGAAATCCCTCTATAAAGTAAAGTCCACAATGTGCAACTGCGGCGCTATCACAATTGAGGAGCTTCAGGAAAAGGCAAAGATTACTCTTGTTTCGGCAACGAGTATTGTTGAGGGTGGGTACCACGACGTCACGTTAAGGAAGTAATTTTTCGCAATCGCGGCAGAGTTTTCGGTCTTGTCGTAGATTTCTACGGTCGGCGACACGAAAATCCTTGCGCTTATCGAAAAATTCACCCCTTACCGTAAGTATTTATCCAAATCTTACGCGTTGTAAAATAAAACAAAGAATTTCGTGTCTCTTGGGGCACGAAATTCCACTTTAATTATAAGGAAAATAAAAATGAGTAAGCTATTTATTCCAGAGGGCTATACTCCGGCTCTCGACGTTTACGATACGCAGAAGGCAATATCGTTTATAAAGCAGACGTTCCAGACGCGGCTTGCGGCAGCGCTTCACTTAAAGCGTGTATCAGCGCCCCTATTTGTTACCGAGGCGTCGGGTCTTAACGACAACTTAAACGGTACCGAGCGCCCCGTAAGCTTTGATATTCCCGATGCTGACGAGGTTGGCCAGGTTGTTCACTCGCTTGCGAAATGGAAAAGACAGGCGCTTAAAGAATACCGCTTTTACGTAGGAAACGGTCTTTACACCGATATGAACGCTATACGTCGCGACGAGGAGCTTGATAATATCCACTCGATATACGTTGACCAGTGGGACTGGGAGAAGATAATAACAAAAGAGGATAGAACTCTTGATTATCTTAAAGACGTAGCGCAAAAAATCGTAAACGTTATCTGTGACACCAGCGAGCTTTTACGCATAGATTTTCCACAGCTTAAGGTCAAGCTTAAAAGAGAGCTTTTTGCTATCACGACGAGCGAGCTTGAAGAGATGTATCCGACACTTACCCCAAAGGAGCGAGAGGACAGGATAACCCGTGAGCACGGCACGGTCCTCCTTATGCAGATAGGCGGCAAGCTTAAGAGCGGTAAGCCTCACGACGGCAGAGCGCCCGATTATGACGACTGGGAGCTTAACGGCGATATTCTCTTCTATAACGAGGTTTTAGGACGTTCGTTTGAAATTTCGTCTATGGGTATCAGAGTTGATGAAAAATCCCTTGACCGTCAGCTCACAGAGCGCGGCTGTGACGACAGACGAAACCTTCCGTTCCATAAGGCGCTTCTCGCTGGCGAGCTTCCGCTTACGGTAGGCGGCGGTATAGGTCAGTCGCGTCTTTGTATGCTTATGATGGGCTCGGCGCACATCGGCGAGGTTCAGTCGAGCATTTGGGATAAGGCGACTATCGACGGCTGTAAGGCTTCAGGAATCAGACTGTTATAATAATATCTCCCCCTGTTTTGATAGGGGGAGATATTTTATTGTAAATAAATATTTACTTTTGGTCGATTTTAAGCTCGTCTGCTTTCGGTTTTTGGTAATTCAGCATTAAAATTCCGCCCGACACCAGAATAAGCGTAGCGATAAGGTTTAACGGCTCAACGCCCGATGCCTCGGTGAGAAAGATTGAAGAAAGAATAACGCCAAAGACGGGTGTCGTAAAGCTGAAGATTGAAACTCTCGATGCGCTGTTATACTTGAGAAGCACGCCCCACAGCGCGTAGGCAACGGCGGATAGAAAGGAGAGATAGACGAGGATAATGACGCCCGTCGTATTCTCAAAGCTTATGCTGCCGCCAAACAGAAGTCCGACAATGCACATAAATGCGCCGCCCGCGATAAACTGATAGCCGCTGATAACAACGGGGTCCTCGTATTTTGAGAACTTTTTCATAAACATTGTTGACAGCGCGTATGATACCGTTGATATAATAACGAAGCCGTCACCAAAGAAATTCATATTAAAGGTAAGACCGTTAAGATTTACTATTACGATTCCGGCAAAGCCGAGAATACACGCAACTATCTTTTTAGGCGTGAGCTTTTCGAACTTGAAGAGCAGGCTTGCGATAATAACTGTGAAAAATGCAGATGAGCCGCTGGCGATAGTACCCTTAACTCCGGTGGTATTGGCAAGACCTACGTAGAAAAATATGTACTGTATAACGGTTTGGAAGGTGCTGACCGTAAGTATTTTTCCTACGTTTTCCTTCTTTGGAACAAGAAATTTTCTTCTTGCAAGGCTGTATATCAGTATTGTAATGATACCCGCTGCCGTAAAGCGTATTCCCGCGAAGAGTATGGTTGAGGGAACGTGGTTTTGCGGAATTAAGAGAGGCGAGCCCGTCTTAATTGCCGGGGTCACGCTGCCCCAAAGAGCGCAGCAAAGCAGCGCCGCGAGCGTTATAAATAGAGGGTGGGTGAAAATATTTTGTTTTTCTTTCATTTTCGTCTCCGGTCTAAATTCATTCCATACAATTGTACAATAAAACAAGATAAAAGTCAAGCTGATATTTCTTATTTTCCTTGACAATAATCTAATAAAGGAGTATACTTATAAAAAAGAAAAAACGGAGTGTAAAAATGGCAAAAATTTATTCGTCTGTTGCAAATGCGGTTGGAAAAACACCTCTTTTTGAGGTGAAAAATATAGAGAGAGAGCTTTCGCTTTGCGCAAGGCTTCTCGTAAAGGCAGAGCTTTTTAACCCGACAGGCTCGTCTAAGGATAGGGCGGCTCTTGAAATGATAATTGATGCCGAGGAGCGCGGGATATTAAAGCGCGGCTCGGTTATAATAGAGCCGACCAGCGGAAACACGGGCATAGGTCTTGCCGCAATAGGTGTGCCGCGCGGATACAGAGTAATAATAGTTATGCCCGACAGTATGTCCGAGGAGCGCCGCCGCATTATGCGTGCGTACGGGGCTGAGCTTGTATTGACAGACGGCTCGCTTGGAATGAGAGGCACTATTGACAGGGCAGAGGAGCTTGCGCGCGAGATTTCCGACAGCTTTATTCCCGACCAGTTTGAAAATTTGGCAAACCCTTTGGCACATTATAAAACGACCGGCCCCGAAATATACGAGGACACGGACGGTGAGGTTGATATTTTTGTTTGCGGAGTGGGCACGGGCGGAACGGTATCCGGAGTGGGAAAATATTTGAAGGAAAGAAAACCCGGGGTGAAAATCGTTGCCGTTGAGCCTGACACCTCTGCCGTTCTTTCGGGCGGCAGCGCGGGAGCTCATAAGCTACAGGGAATAGGCGCGGGATTTATACCCGGTGCGCTCGATACGGAGATTTATGATGAGATAGTGAGCGTCAGCGCAGAGAATGCATATTCTGCATCACGTCTTATTGCAGGGCGCGAGGGAATACTTGTGGGAATATCATCGGGAGCTGCATTGCATGCTGCTATTGAGCTTGCAAAATTACCCGAAAATACAGGAAAAACAGTGGTTGCCTTGCTTCCTGATACGGGCTCGAGGTATCTATCCACCGATTTATTTGAATAAAAACGGGATAAGCTTCTATGAATTTGTTTTTCTGATACTAACTTCGCCGGTGAAGAGTATTTCTTCTCTTCCGTCGGGAAGCGTGAGTGTTAGGGAATAGTCGGGATTCAGCGCCTTAACTGTTGCGTTATAGCTTGATGCGGGCTTTATGACCGTGACTGATTTGCCAACTGTATCGAGGCGATTTTTATAGCTTGAGAATATTTCATCCGTTTCGAAATTATCCGCACCCGACAAGATTTTTTCTATCAGTCTTGCTATAAATTTTTTTCTTGATATTTTTTTACCGGTTGCTTCTTCGATTGATATAGCAATGTCTGAAATTTCGCGTGGAAAGGCTGTTTTGTAAACATTTATTCCCATTCCGCACACCAAATAAGCAACGTTGCCCTCGGAGTTCATCTCTCCTTCTACCAAAATACCGGCAAGCTTTTTGCCTCCTGTATAAAGGTCGTTCACCCATTTTATGCTCGGGTATAAATCTGCGAGCTCCTCAACACATTCCGAGAGCTTCACGGCGCAGAAGGGGGTGAATTTCGTAATATCAGCACCCTGCCTGTTTGGGTAGAGAAGAAACGATATATATATCCCGGTGCCTTGAGCGGAATAAAAGCTTTTACCAAGCCTTCCTCTGCCTGCCGTTTGCGAGTCGGCGATAAACACCGCGGCCGTCTTGTTTTCGGGATTTTCTTTAGCGTATTCTCTTGCCCTTGTATTTGTCGAGTCGGTTTCGGAGTAGTAAAATATTTTTGGCTCATCCTTGCCACACAGCATCTTTAGCATATCTATATTAATCATACTTTTGTCCTTTCGAATTACGCAATAAGTATAACATTCTGCGATATGATTGTCAATATATTTTTAATATTGGTCTTGACAAACGCCTGTTTATTCTGTATAATATTGGTTGAAAACAACAAAAGCTATGACGGAGAGAGTAGCTATTGCAAAAGCTTTTGCAGAGAGTCGGCGTTTGGTGCGAGCCGATAGCGAGTAACAGTATGCGAAGATCACTCCCGAGCCGCGTGCCTGAACCGAGTAGGGTGCGCCGCATGCCCTGCGTAACGAGGGCGCGTATTGTTAGATGCGTGAAAAATGGTGGTTTTTTCCATTTCCGTGTGAAATGGATTTTTTTATTAGTAAATAATTTTTACTTGGAGATAAAATATGGAAATCTACGAGAAGGTGTCAACGAACCTCAATTTCGTTGAGAGAGAAAAACAGACCAGAAAATTCTGGGAAGAGAACAAAATTTTTGAAAAGAGCATCGACATTCGCGAGGACGGTGAGTATTTCACCTTCTATGACGGCCCCCCCACAGCAAACGGTAAGCCTCATATAGGCCACGTTCTTACCAGAGTCATCAAGGACATGGTTCCGAGATACCAGACCATGAAGGGCAGAAGAGTTCTTCGTAAGGCTGGCTGGGATACCCACGGTCTGCCCGTTGAGCTTGAGGTTGAGAAGAAGCTCGGCATCGACGGCAAGGATCAGATTGAGGCATACGGTCTTGAGCCGTTCATCGCTCACTGTAAGGAGTCTGTCTGGAACTATAAGGAAATGTGGGAGGACTTTTCAGGCACTGTCGGCTTTTGGGCTGATATGGAAAATCCCTACGTCACCTACACAAACGACTTTATCGAGTCGGAGTGGTGGGCGCTTAAGAAAATCTGGGACAAGGGCCTTCTTTACAAGGGCTTCAAAATCGTTCCTTACTGCCCCCGTTGTGGCACTCCTCTTTCCAGCCACGAGGTTGCACAGGGCTATAAGACTGTAAAGGAGCGCTCCGCTGTCGTAAGATTTAAGTGTGTCGGCGAGGACGCTTACTTCCTTGCGTGGACTACTACGCCCTGGACTCTTCCTTCAAACGTTGCACTTTGCGTAAACCCCTCTGATACCTACTGTAAGGTAAAGGCGGCTGACGGATATACCTATTATATGGCGAAGGCGCTTCTTGACTCGGTTCTTGGTTCTCTTGAGAGAGAAGAGGGCGCACCCGCATACGAGATACTCGAGGAGATGAAGGGTATCGACCTTGAGGGCAGAGAGTACGAGGCTCTGTGGGCTTGCACCGCCGAGGCTGCGGCAAAGCAGAATAAAAAGGCGCACTACGTTACCGCCGACAACTACGTAACCATGTCCGACGGTACGGGTATCGTTCATATCGCTCCCGCATTCGGTGAGGACGATAACAAGGTCGGCAGAAGATACGGACTTCCCTTCGTTCAGTTCGTTGACGGTAAGGGCGAGATGACAAAGGAAACTCCCTATGCAGGTCTTTTCGTAAAGAAGGCTGACGCTCCCATTCTCGTTGACCTTGATAAAGAGGGCAAGCTCTTCTCCGCTCCCAAGTTTGAGCACGATTATCCTCACTGCTGGAGATGTAACACTCCTCTTATTTATTATGCGCGTGACACTTGGTTTATCGAGATGACCAAGGTTCGCGACAGACTGATAGCTAACAATAATACTGTAAACTGGATTCCCGAGAATATCGGTAAGGGTAGATTCGGCGACTGGCTCGAGAACGTTCAGGACTGGGGACTTTCGCGTAACAGATATTGGGGAACTCCCCTTAACATCTGGGAGTGCGAGTGCGGTCATAAGCACGCTGTCGGCTCTATCGAGGAGCTGAAGGCTATGAGTGACAACTGCCCCGACAATATCGAGCTTCACAGACCCTTCATTGATAACGTAACTCTTAAGTGTCCCAAGTGTCAGGGTACGATGAAGAGGGTTCCCGAGGTTATCGACTGCTGGTTTGACTCCGGCTCCATGCCCTTCGCGCAGTGGCACTATCCCTTTGAGAATAAGGAGCTGTTTGATGCTCAGTTCCCCGCAAACTTTATCTCCGAGGGTGTTGACCAGACTCGTGGCTGGTTCTATTCGCTGATGGCAATATCTACTCTTATCTTCGACTGCGCTCCTTATAAGAACGTTCTCGTTCTCGGTCACGTGCTTGATAAGGACGGACAGAAGATGTCTAAATCCAAGGGTAACGCGGTCGATCCCTTCGAGGCTCTTGAGCAGTACGGTGCTGACGCTATCCGCTGGTACTTCTACTCCAACTCTGCGCCTTGGCTTCCTAACCGCTTCTTCGGTGACGCAGTAGTCGAAGGACAGAGAAAGTTTATGGGTACTCTTTGGAATACGTATGCATTCTACGTTCTCTACGCTAATATTGACGGCTTCGACCCGACGAAGTATACTCTTGATAAGGCTTCGCTCTCGGTAATGGATAAGTGGGTGCTCTCAAAGCTTAATACCGCTGTTAAGAAGGTAGATAACTTCCTTGCAAACTATAAGATTACCGAGGCTACAAGAGTTCTTGAGGACTTCGTTGACGGTCTTTCCAACTGGTACGTAAGGCGCTCTCGCGAGCGCTTCTGGGTAAAGGATATGCCTTCCGATAAGGTGAACGCATATATGACTCTTTACACCGCACTCGTCACTGTTGCAAAGGCTGCCGCTCCCATGATTCCCTTCATGGCAGAGGATATTTACAGAAATCTCGTTTGCTCGGTTGATAAAACCGCGCCCGAGTCGGTTCACCTTTGCGACTTCCCTGTTGCAGACGAGAGCTTGATAGACAAGGCTCTTGAGGAAAACATGGACGAGGTTATAGACATCGTCGTTCTCGGACGTGCCTGCCGTAACGCCGCGGCTATCAAGAACCGTCAGCCCGTTGCGAAGATGTACGTTAATGCAGAAAAGACTCCCGACGAGTCCTTTATCTCTGTTATAGCCGAGGAGCTTAACGTTAAGAGCGTTGAATTTACAGACGACGTGTCCGAGTTTACCACTTACACCTTCAAGCCCCAGCTTCGTACCGTCGGACCTAAGTACGGCAAGTACCTTGGCGGTATCAAGAATACACTTGCTTCTCTTGACGGAAATAAGGCGTACGCAGACCTCAAGGCAAACGGAGCTATCAAGTTCACGGTAAACGGTGACGAGATAGTTCTCGAGGAGGCTGACCTTCTTATAGATATGACAAAGAAAGACGGTTTTGAATCCCTTTCCGACAGAGGCGTTACCGTGGTTATTGATAAGAACCTTACCCCCGAGCTTATCGAGGAGGGTAACGTGCGCGAGATAATCTCAAAGATTCAGACCATGCGTAAGGACTCCGGATTTGAGGTTATGGATAATATTAAGATTGCCTTCTCCGGCAACGCTGCCGTTGAAGCAATAGCTGAAAGAAACGCAGACGAAATCAAGGAAGAGACCCTTGGTGTTGCGCTTTCCGTAGATGCAACTCTTGCGAACGCAAAGGAATGGAACATCAACGGCGAGAAGGTTACAATATCCGTTGAAAAGGTTTAATAGCAAAATGTGTTTGTTTTTGTAATCTATTATTTACAAAAACAGCAAAAACTCCTGCTTTTTACAAAAGCGGGAGTTTTTTGTAACTTTTTGTTTTTTATATTTTTGGTAAAAATCTGTTCCTTTATGATAAACGTGTGCGCTTTTGTCAATATTGATTAAAAAGGTTTTGCACTATTGATTTTTAACTTGTTATATGATAAAATAAAAACGTGAAATAAACAATAAACAGCGGAGGGTATGCACATATGGTTGATATTTGCATAATTGGCGCGGGTGTTGTCGGAGGCATGATTGCCGAGAGACTCTCGAGATACAACCTTTCTATAGTTATAGTAGATAAGGGGAGCGACGTTGCTCTCGGAGCAACGCGTGCAAACAGTGCGATAGTCCATGCCGGATTTGATGCAAAGGAGGGAACGCTCAAGGCGCGCCTCAACGTACGCGGCTCGCAGATGATGGAAGAAACCTGCAAAAGACTCGGCGTAAAGTATAAAAGAAACGGCTCGCTCGTCGTAGGATTTACCGACGAGGACAGAGAAACGCTTAAGGGACTTTTGCTAAGAGGCGAGAAGAACGGAGTCGAGGGGCTGGAGCTTCTTGACAGAGAAGAAATACTGAAGATAGAGAAGAATATAGGCGAGAGTGTCACCTGTGCGCTTCATGCTAGGACAGGAGCTATCGTTTGTCCTTACGAGCTTTGCATGGCTGCGGTAGGTCTTGCTATGGATAACGGCGCCGAGCTGAAGCTTAATTTTGACGTTGTAAAAATTGAGGACTCAGGCGAAGGCTATCGCATAATTTCGAAAAACGGGGATAGCGTTAGCGCAAAGTACGTTATCAATGCCGCGGGAGTTCATTCTGACGATATTGCGGCGCTGATAGGGGACGAGAGCTTTTCCGTTCATGCGCGCCGCGGAGAATATATGCTTCTTGATAAGGAGTGCGGCGAGCTTATATCCCACACCGTTTTCCGCTGCCCCTCGAAAATGGGAAAGGGTATTCTTGTTTCTCCCACGGTTGATGGAAATCTTCTCCTAGGACCTACCGCAGAGGATATAGATGATAAGGGCGACGTCAAGACGACTGCCGCAGGCATCGCAAAAATAAGAGCAAGCGCATCCGAGCAGGTATCGGGTGTTGACTTTAGCAAGGTTATAACATCATTTACCGGACTTCGCTCGGTTGGAAGCACGGGAGATTTCATTATAAACTCTCCGAGAAAGAATTTTGTAAACACCGCCGGCATAGAGAGTCCCGGACTCACGTCTGCTCCCGCAATTGCGGAGTACGTTGAGGGTATGCTTGTCGATATTGGACTTACTCTTTCGGAAAAAGAGGGTTACATTTCCACAAGACGCCCTTCGCATTACTTCTCATCTCTCAGTATAGAAGAGAAAAACGAGATTATAAAGAAGCACCCCGAGTATGCCAGAGTTATCTGCCGCTGCGAGCTTGTGACCGAGGGCGAAATAAGGGAAGCTATAAGAACTAACCCGAAGCCCCGCGACATCGACGGTGTAAAGCGCAGAACCAGAGCTACAATGGGTAGGTGCCAGGGCGGATTTTGCACTCCTTCGATAGTTGAAATTCTCGCCGAGGAGCTTGGCATAGATTATACCGAGGTTACCAAGCTCGGCGGAAAATCCTATATAAACGTTGACAAAACCAAGTCTCAGTCTTGATGGCAAAAAAGGAGTTGTTTTGTAAAATGAATGTTGATTTAGTTATAGTAGGCGGAGGTCCTGCGGGAATGGCTGCGGCCGTTGCCGCGTACCGAGAGGGACTTACCGATATTCTTATAATCGAGCGCGACGAGGCACTTGGCGGAATTTTAAGGCAGTGCATACACAACGGCTTTGGACTTCATAGATTTGGCGAGGAGCTGACAGGCCCGGAATACGCTTACAGATATGAGAAGGAAGTAAGAGAGCTTGGTATTCCGTTCATGACGGATACGATAGTCGTTGATATTGACAAAAACAAGCGCGTGACGGCAATGAGTGCCGAGAGAGGTATTTTCACAATTGATGCCAAGGCAGTAATTCTCGCTATGGGCTGCAGCGAAAGACCGAAGGGCGCGCTCAACATTGCGGGAACAAGACCCGCCGGCATTTATACGGCAGGCACAGCGCAAAAGTTCGTTAATATGAAGGGGTATATGCCCGGTAAGAACGTCGTTATTTTGGGTTCGGGCGATATCGGGCTTATTATGGCAAGGCGTATGACTCTCGAGGGTGCGAAGGTTCACGCGGTGTGTGAGCTTATGCCTTATTCGGGCGGTCTTGCCAGAAATATCGAGCAGTGCCTTAACGATTACGGCATTCCGCTTAAATTATCACACACGGTTGTTGACATTCGCGGTAAGGAGCGCCTTGAGGGTGTAGTTATCGCAAGGGTTGACGAAAACCGCCGTCCCATAAAGGAAAGTGAGGAGTTTATACCCTGTGATACTCTGCTTCTCTCATGCGGACTTATTCCTGAAAACGAGCTTACGAAGAAGGCGGGCATAACCCTCGATAAAGTTACGGGAGGCGCTGTTGTAGACGGCTCAAGAGAATGTGACGTAGAGGGTATATTTGCATGCGGAAACGTTCTGCACGTTCACGACCTTGTTGATTATGTTTCCGAGGAGGCCGAGATTGCGGGACGCTCTGCCGTTAAGTATATCAGAGGAGAGAAAAACCGCACCGAAAATATACGCGTCGAGGCTCTCGGCGGGGTGAGATATACCGTGCCGGAGATAATCAGCGAGCCGGTAGATACCAAGCTTTATTTCCGCGTCGGCTCTGTTATGAGAGACGTCAGCATAGTGGTTAAATCGGGTGATAAAGTGCTTCTCAAGAAGAAAAAGCAGAAGATGGCTCCTGCCGAGATGGAAACCGTCACTCTGACGGAAGAGATGATAAGGTCAGCCGAGGGCGGAGTAATCAGCGTTTCTGTGGAATAGGAGGATACCGATATGGCAAATATAAGAAAGCTTACGTGCATCGTTTGTCCACGCGGCTGTGATATGACAGTAGAGCTTGGAGAGGGCGGTGAGGTTATCAGCGTAAAGGGTAATGCCTGCAAGAGAGGCGCGGTTTATGCCTCTGATGAATGTACCCACCCTCGCAGAACCGTAACCTCTACCGTAAGGCTTGAGGACGGAAGAGTTCTTCCTGTAAAAACGGCAAGCACCGTTCCAAAGGAGCTTGTCTTTAATATAATGAAGGAAATAAACTCCACGGTAGCGAAAAGCGACTTGAAAATAGGTGACGTTATAATCAAGGACGTTCTCGGAACGGGAGTGGACGTAGTAGCAACGGCAAACAGCTAATATAGAAAATGGGCGGTATTTTCCGCCCATTAATTTTGCATATAAAAAAGCGTGTGGGAGAAGCCACACGCTTTAATTGTATAGAGTCGACTTTACAAAAGGCGACTCAAGAAAACCACGCGATAGTCGCGTGGTTCAAAAAAGGTTAACCGATGAGGAAAAAATCCTCCGTTTGTGATATAATTAGAATAGACC
>JAZOAA010000088.1:0-17345 GCA_045595265.1 Eubacteriales bacterium | reverse complement strand
CACAACTCCTTGGCACACAGAACGACATGGCTACGATCCGACTTCTTTGCAGGATAGTCAGCGATATTATGAATATGGGCAACGAGGTTATTCTCGTTTCGTCGGGAGCTATCGGCATGGGTGTCGGAAAGCTGCGACTTTCCTCCCGTCCGTCCGACATTGCGGCAAAGCAGGCGTGCGCCGCGGTAGGTCAGTGCGAGCTGATGTATACATACGACAAGCTCTTTACCGAATATAATCACGTGGTAGCGCAGATACTTCTTACAGCGCCCGATCTCTCGTGCGACGACAGGAGAGGAAAGTTTGAGGCGACCGTCGAGAGGCTTCTCGAATTTGGAGTATTGCCTATTATAAACGAGAACGACACGGTAGCCACCGAGGAGATAGTCTTTGGCGACAACGATACCCTCGCGGCAAAGGTTGCCGTAACCGTAGAGGCAGACCTTCTCGTGCTTCTATCCGATATTGACGGCCTCTACACCGCCGACCCTCATAAATGCCCTGATGCCAAGCTTATAGGTGCGGTATACGAGCTTGATGAAAAAATCATGTCGCTTGCGGGCGAGGCAGGCACGTCGAGAGGTACGGGCGGTATGGAAACCAAGCTTCGCGCGGCAAAAATCGCGACGGATGCCGGGTGTGATATGATTATATCAAACGGAGAGCGCCCCGAGCTTCTCTACGATGCGGTTGAGGGCAAGGACGTAGGAACGAGATTTTTCTCTAAAAAATAATTACGGGTAAACATTATGGAACAGAAAAGCACAACACTCGCTCTCTGCGAGAGGGCGAAGGCGGCGTCATACGAAATTTCGGCGCTGTCTAATGAAAAAATAAACGAGGCTCTGTCTGCTATGGCAGAGGCTCTTATCAAAAATACCGACACTATAATCGAAAAAAACCTTGAGGATATGGAGGCGGCAAGAGGTACCGTTTCAGAGGTTATGCTCGATAGACTTAAGCTTACTCCCGAGCGCATCAACGGTATGGCAAAGGGGATACTTGAGATTACAGCCCTTCCCTCGCCTCTCGGCGTAACGCTTAAGAGTGTCAGCCGCCCTAACGGACTTCTTATCGAAAAGGTGAGCGTTCCAATGGGCGTTATCGCCATAATCTACGAGAGCAGACCTAACGTTACCTCCGATGCTGCGGCGCTTGCACTAAAGAGCGGAAGCGCGTGTGTTTTACGCGGAGGCAAGGAGGCTTATCGCTCGGCTGCGGCAATCGTCGAGGCGCTGAAGTCGGGACTCTCTTCCGTTGGAATAACCCCAGATGCCGTAAACCTGGTTTCCGACACGACGAGAGCAAGCGCCACCGAGCTTATGCGCGCGCAGGGGCTTGTAGACCTGCTTATCCCCAGAGGCGGTGCGGGACTTATCCGCGCCTGTGTTGAGAACGCGACTGTTCCCTGCCTCGAAACAGGTACGGGCATCTGCCATATCTACGTTGATAAGGACGCAGACCTCGAGAAAGCTGTTTCGATACTCGAAAACGCAAAGACCAGCCGTCCCTCCGTCTGCAATGCCTGTGAGGTGTGCCTTGTGCATAAGGACGTAGCGGAGAAATTCTTACCTATGGTAAAGGCGCGCCTTGTTGATAAAAGAATGGCTGACGGCATGACACCCGTTGAGCTTCGCCTTGACGGCGCGGCGCTAAAAATCATAGACGGTACACCCGCCACAGAGCAGGACTTTGACACCGAGTTTCTTGACTATATCCTCGGTGTGAAGGTCGTTTCGGACATAGACGAGGCGATAGCTCATATTACCGCGCACTCGACTCATCACAGCGAGGCGATAATCTCGGAAAGCGAGAGCGCGCAGAGAGCATTTGCATCAAGAGTTGACAGCGCGGCGGTGTATATCAACGCATCAACGAGATTTACCGACGGAGGCGAGTTCGGGCTCGGGTGCGAGATGGGCATCTCAACGCAAAAGATGCACGCACGCGGTCCTCTCGGAATAAGAGAGCTTACAACTTATAAATATATCATTCGCGGAAACGGACAAATACGTTAAAAAGGAAAGCAATTATGAAAGTAGGATTTATCGGTTGCGGTAATATGGGAGGCGCTCTGGCAAGGGCAGTTTCACAAAATACGCAAATAAAAGTTTACATTTCTGACTATAACGAGGAGAAAGCGCTTGCATTTTCAAAAGAAATCGGCGCAGAAAAAAGTGACAATATTACAATTTCAAAGGAGTGCGACTTCATCTTTCTCGGTGTCAAGCCGAACGTTGTCGAGGCGGTGCTTGAAGGCATAAGGGAGGCTCTTAGCTCAAATGGGCGCGGCGTTCTTGTCAGCATGGCGGCCGGAGTTTCGCTTGAGAAGCTTGCGGCTACCGTAGGTGAGCGCGCGGTTATAAGAATTATGCCTAATACACCCGTTGCCGTCGGATGCGGCATGATAAGCTGGTGTAAGAGTTCTGCCGTAACTGACGAGGCGGCGCGCGCTTTTGAAGAAATTTTAGGCGGTGCGGGAAAGCTTTTGGCAATTGACGAGAAGCTCATAGATGCGGCTACTGCGGTTGCGGGTTGCGGCCCTGCGTTCGTTTATATGTTTACCGAGGCGCTTGCCGACGGTGCGGTGTCCTGCGGACTTCCGAGAGATGCGGCGCTTATCATGGCGGCAGAGACGGTGCGCGGCGCGGCTGAAATGATACTTAAAAGCGGAAAGCACCCCGAAAAGCTCAAGGACGACGTTTGCTCGCCCGGCGGCAGCACGATAGTCGGCGTGCAGGCGCTTGAGAGGGGCGCTTTTAGAGCTGACACGGCAGGCGCTGTCATTGCGGCATACGAAAAAACCAAAAAGCTAGGTTAATCAGATTTTTACAGGCTGTCATTTGACGGCCTGTTTTTTTATTTTTCATATATAATTAAAATGAAGAATTTCGTTTTCCTAAAATTGTTACGCATACAGAGGCCCGAAAAAACGCAAATTAATACATAGCAAAGCAAAAATTTGCGGCAATAAAAAGGGATGGTCAAGATATGAAAAAGAGGAAATTCACAGGAGCACTTTGTGCCGCCTTGGCGATATATACATTTTTTATTCCTATAAGCGCCTCGGCAATCGGTGCAAATAGCGACGGAGCCGAATATACCGAAACACTTTCGGAAGGCGTCGAGGTTGGCTCTCGTTTCGCGGAGCTGCTCCTAGGTACAAAGGAAAAAAACGCACCGACTCTGCGTATCGGCGGCGGTGTGTTTGGCGTTAAAATAGCGCAAAAGAACGTAACGGTTACAGAGTCGTCGGGTATACCGCTCTTGAAGGCGGGAGATATAATCCTATCCATAAACGGAAAAGAGATTCACTGTGTCGAAGATGTAAAGAATACTTTACAAAAATGTGGTGGCAGCTCGGTCACTATCTGCGCGCTTCACAAGGGCGAGCGTGTGTCGATAGAGGTAAAGCCCACTCTCTCGGACGGCGAATATAAGCTGGGGCTTTCGGTGCGCGACGGTGCGTCGGGGATAGGAACTGTTACCTTTTACGATGAAAAGACAGGTCTTTTCGGCGGACTGGGCCACGGAATATGCGACTCCGAAACCGGAGAGATAATTTCTATGAGCACGGGCGAGGTCATGGGCGTTGTTCTCGGGGGTGTGCATAAGGGCGAGTGCGGAAAGCCCGGCGAGATTACGGGAATATTAAAGGATAAATGCATCGGAACGCTTCACTCAAATAACGAGTGCGGAGTTTTCGGAATAGTTACGGACAAGGCGGCATTTGAGGCTTCTGTCGGGGCGGCTCTTCCCATAGGTACGAAGGGCGAGGTTAAGGCAGGCGAGGCGAAAATCGTATCCACGCTGAAAAACGGTAAAAATGCCGAATATTCTATCGAAATTTACGACGTTGACAAAAGCTCCGAAGGCTCAAAGTCCTTCAAAATTCGTGTGACAGACCCAACGCTCGTCGCCATCAGCGGCGGAATCGTACGAGGAATGTCAGGCAGCCCCATTATCCAAGATGGCAAGCTCGTCGGCGCTGTTACTCATGTAATGGTAGCAGATCCGACGGAAGGTTACGGCATATTCATAGAAAATATGCTGAATGCGGCACAGGCAGAACCGATGCCAAAGGCGGCGTAAAAACAAAGGCAATATTATTAGAGTGATGCCCTTAACGGACAAAATGCGCTAATAATCTTGCCTTTGTATTTTTTATTTAGCAGATTTAAAATCCTTTGGAGAGACACCCGTGTAAAGCTTAAAGTTCCTATTAAAGCTTCTAAGCGACTTATATCCGCAATCATATGCACATTCTAAAACTGTTTTATTGCTGTTTTTCAGTACGTGACACGCACGGCTAATCCTATACTGATTTACAAACGCCACAAAAGACATATTGGTAGCTGTACTAAAATATCTTGACAAATATGAGTGGTTATACCCTACCGTGTTACTCAGCTCATCAAGAGTACAACTTTTGTCAAAATTATTTTCAACAAAATTAAATATAGAATAAAGCAGTCCGCTTTCAAGTGTTTTTCTCTTTACGTATTCTGTGTTGTCATCAAGCATCGCACACAGCGAATAAAGCGCTCCCTTAAGCTTTATTATTGACGACCGTTCGTCAAGCTTGGTAATTTCCGAGATAAGATGCGGCAAGATAGTAAGTTTAGGACTCTTGGGTAGCTCTGAGGAATGATTTGAATAAAAGGCACTGACGATGTCAGCTGAGAAAATAAAAAGCAGATGCTCACTTTCGGTGCTTTCCAGCGAGTGAAGCTGCTCGGGAAAGATAAGTATGCCTTCTCCCTTTTGTAATTCGTATCTGTCATTTCCAACACATACTGTCATATTGCCTTCCAGAATCGTTATAAATTCAAAGGAATGATGTATGTGCATGGGGAATGAAAAATTTTTTCCGATTTCTTTATGAAAATATTCGGACAATCCAAAATGCTGAGGCTGATAAAACACCTTTCCCTCCAAAAGTAAAAATTTGTCTATAATTATAAGCTTTTTTGCGTGAATTGTCAATAGTAATATGATAAAATTGTCTTAGTGAACAGCTTGCTTGAAAGGAAACAGAATGGAATATTATATAGGAATAGACCTTGGCACTTCGTCGGTAAAGCTGCTTCTGGTAGACACCTGTGGGGCGATTCACCGTACGGTAACGAAAGAATATCCTGTGGTTTATCCCCGTAGCGGTTGGAGCGAACAAGCTCCCGAGGATTGGTGGAATGCGATACAAGAAGGAATCCCCGAATTACTTAAAGGCTCTGACGGACAATCCGTAAAGGGCATAGGTGTCGCAGGACAGATGCACGGTCTTGTAGTCCTTGACAAGTATGATAACGTGATTCGTCCAGCTATTCTTTGGAACGACGGCAGGACAGACAAGGAAACAGAATATCTCAACGAGGTAATCGGTAAGGAAGCTCTCTTTGATTACACGGGCAACATCGCCTTTGCCGGCTTTACCGCACCAAAAATAATGTGGCTTCGCGAGAATGAGCCAGATAATTTTGCAAAAATAAGCAAAATAATGCTTCCTAAAGACTATATAAATTATCTTCTTACAGGAAAGCATTGCACAGACTATTCCGATGCTGCGGGTATGCTTTTGCTCGATGTAAAAAACAAGTGCTGGTCATGTGAAATGCTTGACATTTGCGGTATAACCGAGGAACAGATGCCCGGGCTTTACGAGAGCTTCGAGGTGGTCGGAACAGTAAAGCGGAATATTGCTGATAAGTTTGGATTCCCCCCCGAAACGGTCGTTGTTGCGGGTGCGGGAGATAATGCGGCAGCCGCAGTCGGAACGGCAACAGTGGGCAATGGAAAGTGTAATATCTCTCTCGGCACATCAGGAACGATATTCGTATCCAGCAGCGGCTTTTCGGGGGACACAAATCAGGCGATACACTCATTTTGTCACGCTGACGGCGGATATCATCTTATGGGCTGTATCCTATCGGCAGCATCCTGTAATAAATGGTTCTGCGAGGAGATATTGAACACAAAGGACTATAAAACAGAGGAATATGCAATAAATGAGCTTGGAAAGAATGAGGTGTTCTTTCTACCCTATCTTATGGGCGAGAGAAGTCCCATAAATGACGTAAACGCAACGGGAATGTTCATAGGAATTCGCCCCAACACCTCTCGCAAAGATATGTATCAGGCGGTGCTTGAGGGTGTAGCATTTGCTATCAAGGATAATCTTGAGATAATCAAGCAGTTTGGCATTGACATAAAGGCAAGTTGTCTGTGCGGTGGCGGTGCTAAATCAAAGCTGTGGAGACAGATACTCGCAAACGTGCTTGATGTTGAACTTAATATCCCGGTGACCGAGCAAGGACCGGGCTACGGCTCGGCAATTCTTGCCATGGTTGGAGCGGGACGGTTCAACAGAGTGAAGGCCGCTACCGACCAATTCTTTGAGATCAAAGAAACCGTAAAGCCCGACCGTGAGCTTGTGGCTCTTTACGCCGACAAATATGAAAAATACCGCAGGATATAACCCGCGGTCAAAAAGCTATATAAGGAGATAAAAGAATAAAATGATGGCTGAATTTTTTAAGAATATCCCCGAAATAAAATACGAAGGAAAGAGCACAAGAAATCCTTTTGCCTTCAGATACTACGATGCAAACAGAGTAATTATGGGCAAAACAATGCGCGAGCATCTGCCCTTTGCAATGGCCTGGTGGCACAATCTTTGTGCAACAGGAACCGATATATTCGGGAGAGACACCGCCAATAAGAGTTTCGACAAGGAAAAGGGCACAATGGAACACGCCAAGGCGAAGGTGGATGTGGGCTTTGAATTTATGCAAAAGCTTGGCATTCAGTATTTCTGTTTCCACGATGTGGATCTTGTTCCCGAGGCGGAGAACATCAATGAGACCAACTGCCGTCTTGACGAGATCACCGATTATATGCTTGAAAAGATGAAGGAAACCAATATCAAGTGCCTTTGGGGCACGGCGAATATGTTTTCCAACCCTCGCTTTATGAACGGTGCGGGAAGCACCAACTCTATGGATGTTTACTGCTTTGCGGCAGCGCAGATAAAGAAGGCTCTTGATCTGACTGTCAAGCTCGGTGGACGTGGCTACGTATTCTGGGGTGGACGTGAGGGCTATGAAACGCTTCTTAACACCGACGTGAAATTCGAGCAGGAAAACATCGCAAATCTTATGAAAATGGCTGTCGAGTACGGCAGAAGCATTGGCTTTATGGGAGATTTCTATATCGAGCCCAAGCCCAAGGAGCCGATGAAGCATCAGTATGATTTCGATGCGGCAACGGCTATCGGCTTCCTTCGTCAGTACGGACTCGACAAGGACTTCAAGTTGAATATCGAAGCAAATCACGCAACGCTTGCAGGTCACACTTTCCGTCACGAGCTTCGCATCTCCGCAATCAACGGAATGCTCGGATCTATTGATGCAAATCAGGGCGACTATCTGCTCCGTTGGGACACCGATGAGTTCCCATATGACGTGTACGAAAGTACAATGTGTATGTACGAGGTGCTGAAGGCTGGCGGTCTTACGGGCGGCTTCAACTTTGACGCAAAAAACCGCAGACCGAGTAACACGTATGAGGATATGTTCCACGCATACATTCTCGGTATGGACACCTTTGCCCTTGGTCTTATTAAGGCGGCAGAGCTTATCGAGGACGGTGAGCTTGATGCATTTGTTGAGAAGAGATACGAAAGCTTCAAAAACGAGCTTGGCAAGCGGATCAGAAGCGGAAAAGCCACACTTGCTGAGCTTGCGGCAGAAGCAGAAAAAATGGGAAGCTGTCCCACTCCCGCAAGCGGCAGACAGGAATATCTTGAAAGCGTTGTCAACAGAGCACTGTTTGGATAATTTTTGTGCAATTTTGTTGTCCTTTATTGACCACACTCGTGTCAGGCTCTCCTATAATCCAAAATGGCAAGCTCGTCGGCGCGGTAACCCATGTACTAATAGCCAATCCGACGGAAGGTTATGGAATATTCATTGAGAATATGTTAAATGCCGCGCAAATGCCCATGGCAAAGGCATCATAACAAAAACAGAAGGCAATATCATTCCATAGCGGTTTGATATTGCCTTTTGATCTTCTCATCAGGACTTTGATATGATCGGATAGAGCTGAATTGTATTGCCACCGTCAACGATCAACTCTGCCCCCGTCGTGTTTCTTGCGTGAGAGGCGAAATAGTAGACCGCATCAGCAATATCCTCTCCAACCGCTACATCTCCGATAGGAGTAAAACGCGACGGAACGTTTGCGTAAAACTCCGGATTTTTCTCCCAACGGTCAGTTTTGATCATGCCTGGAAGCACCGCGTTCACACGAATATTGTATTTTCCGAGGTCAAGTGCAAGTCCGCGCATCATACCAAGCTGACCACCTTTGGAGGCTTCATATGCGATTCTGTCGGGGATTGCGCGATAGGCGGTGTTGGAATTGACAAATACGATATTTCCACCGCCATTTTCCTTCATTCGTTTTGCGGCATGTTCGGAAAGGCAGTAATTCCAAACAATGTTTGTGTTGAGCACCTTCATAAAATCGGTCAGCGGATTTTCAAATATCTTCTGTCCGAGTCCCTGATCGGCGGCATTGAGCACGAGGGTTTCCACAAAAATGCCCTTTTCGTCCAAATCCGCAAATATTTTCTCTACCGAAGCCTCGTCGACCGTTCGCTCATCGAGCAGCGAGTCGATGTGATAACCGATGATCTCCACATTCGGGAACTGCGCTCTGTATTCTCTTTCCTTTGCGTGCACTTTCTCTGCATTTCTGCCCGTGAAAATGACGTTATATCCCTCGGACGCAAATTTTTCTACTATTGCAACACCTGTGTTGATACAAGCACCGGTTATAAGAGTAGCTTTTTTCATAATTCACAATCTCCGAAAATCAAGAACATTGGATAATCCTTTATGGGAAGAAGCTTCAGAAGGTCATTACCCCACTGATCCTTTGTCAGCATTTCCTCGCAAAGCTCGTAAACCGTGCCGTCAACCGGATCGACAAGCTGAACCTTTTCCGAAAATGCAGTTTGAAACGATACTGCGCCCTCGAAATCAGTTGTCATAAAATCGGAGGGATGCCAATAGGCGAGAGCGTACGCGCCGTTATCAAGTCGGAAGCCGAACATCTCCACTTGACTCGCTTTTAACGAGGGCGTATTTCCGCAATGGGGTGCTGTGTCCGGCTGAACCGTGACGGGAAGATCGATAGCCTGTATGTTGCCACTTAATAACGATGCGAGGTGCGAAAGTGCGTAGTAAGATGGTTTCGGAGAGTAATCGCCTATAGCCATGCCGCTTTTGTCGAACTCTGCACCGAGAACGCCGAAATAGCCGTAGTCCTTGTAGCTGCCCTCGTCGCCTACCTTGCCGTTGAGAGCCTCCTTCATATCGAGTGCAGAGAAGTAGGACGCAAATTTGCAGCCCATACCGAGATCGGTCACGAGATGGCGAAGCATAAGCTTGCATTGCTTTTTCTCGGTCCAAGCGCCCGTCCTCAGTGCGCCGTGTCCGTTTGGACGGGACTGTGCGCCGGATTCGCCTTGAATTATCTCGATTTTCGGGTTATACATATCAATCGCCGCGCGAAGGGCGCGAATGTTGCCTTTGAGCCTTGTGTCATCAAAAATATATGCGTGGAACGAGATCGCGTCAACGAAATCTGTCATTCCCGTATTGAAGAGGTCTCTTTCGAAGGGCATACAAATAGAGCTGATCGCGCCGCCGATCATATAACAGTCCGGGTTGCCCTCCTTTAGCGCTTTTGCGGTTGCAATATTGAATTCACCGACCTCCTCGGCACAAACGCCGTGCTTCCAGCAGTGAACGCCATCAGGCTCATTCCATACCTCAAAATGATTTACTCGGCCTTTGAAATGATCTGCGAGGGTTTTACAGTAATTATGCCAGGCAGCTCTTTGCTCCTCTGTGTGAATGGGAGGACAGCCAACCGCCCCGAAAAACTCTTCTGCCATACCGCCGTAGATCTTGTTGCCGTAGCAAACGCACATCCAAGGGGTCATATCTCTTGCTATTATGTTGTCAACTATGCTGTCGAGCCATTCAAAATCGTATGCGCCCTTTTCCTTTTCGGTCTTTTGCCAACCCGACTGTATTCTGACCCATTTTACGCCGATCTTAGAGATTTTATCGTATGCCTTTTCGGGGTTAAATGCATCTCTGTCAAGCTTTTCAAAGCCGATTCCAAGCCTTGAGCTTTTTATTTCCGATGCGCTTTTCGTCTTTATGCGTCCTATTTTATTCAGTCTGTACATTTTTTATCTCCCTTAAAAGTAGAATTTCGTTTTTGCCGGTCTAATATCGGTCAAAGCGCCCGTATAATGACGCAGATTATGCTCAACGTAAGGATGCTTTAGGCACTCTTCTTCGTTGATCTCAATGCCGAGACCGGGGCGGTCACCGATTTTTATTCTGCCGTTTTCATAAATCAAGGCTTCGTCTGTCACGTCTGCACGCCACTCAACGTCACTGTACATAATTTCGAGAATGCAGAAGTTAGGACAGCACGCCGCGAGCTGCAAGGTAGCGGCGTTTGCAACCGGTCCTGATGGGTTATGAGGCGCAAACGGTATGTAATTCGCCTCTGCTATGGCGGCTATCTTTTTTAGCTCCATAATGCCGCCTGCATGAGATATGTCAGGCTGAATATAGTCGCACGCTCTGCGACGGAAAAGCTCGTTATAGTCATATCTCGTGTATAGTCTTTCACCTGCGGAGATAGCAACGGGCGATTTTGCCCTTACCGCCTCAAGTGCCTCGATGTTGTTAGGAGGTACCGGCTCTTCTAAGAACATCGGCTTAAATTGCTCGATTTCTTTTGCAATTTTGATGCCGGTAGGCACGTCAAACCGTCCGTGCGCCTCGATAAGAAGGTCAACCGAATCGCCAACCGCATCTCTTACCGCTCCAATACAGCGAATTGCCTTGTCAAGATCGGCATTTGATATCTGTAAATAGCTCTTACCAAAGGGATCCCATTTCATAGCGGTGACTCCGCGTTTGACGGCTTCCTTTGCTTTTTCCGCAAACTCTTCGGGCTCTTTAGCTCCCGCAAACCAGCCGTTAACGTATATGCGGCAATCCTCGTTTGCCTTTCCTCCGAGAAGCTGATATACGGGAACATTCAGCGATTTTCCGAGAATATCCCAAAGTGCCATTTCTACCGCCGATAGTGCGCTCATCAAAACCGCGCCTCCTCGCCAATAGGCGTCACGGTAAATATCGTGATAATGTTTTTCGATCTGTCGGGGATCTTTTCCTATAAGAGAACTCTTGATATGTTCAACAGCTCCAACAAGCGCCTTTTCTTTATATTCGAGCGTTCCTTCTCCCACGCCCGTGATGCCCTCATCGGTGTAGACCTTCACAAATACCCAATTGGTGCGGAAGCAATCCACCACAAAGGTTTTAATATCCGTTACTTTCATTTTTACCTCACTTTATTTTTATTTCTTGATATATTTGGGGAATGACTGCGTTTGGAAGGTTGAATTCTTCGGGAGAAAGCTCGTCGAACATTCCGAAGTGTATCGGCACGACGAATCTTGCGCCTGTATTTTTTGCAAATCTTGCCGCATCTGCCATGTTCATATTGTTTCCAACTCCGTTTATGGGAAGAAATACAATGTCTATGTTTTCGGGAAGATCTGAAAATATCTCTTCGTTGTAAAGTGTATCTCCTGTTATGTAATACGCTTTGTTTTCGGTAAGATCCTCAATTATAACACCTATAGCGTAAGCGTCACTATGTACCGCCCTTATAGCGCGGAAACGGATTTCCTTATCCGTCCACTCGCTGTGCAGGTCAAAAAGCACATAGTTGTGATTCTTACCATGGCATCTTGCTTTTTGCCATACCGAGAATGGACATAAAACCGTCATTGGCTTTCTATCCGCTCCGAGAAATACAGATGCGGTTTCGGGATCATAGTGGTCAAGATGATCGTGCGTAAATATCATAAAATCGGGTTCAATATTAAAGAACTCTTCATCCACGGGAACACGGCGAAAGTTTTTCGGCTCCACCTTTTCCACACTGTTCGATAAATACGGATCCGCCATAATTTTTACTTTTCCGTTGTCAAATATAAGTCCTGCCTGTCCAAGCCATGTTATTTTCATAAAAGTTCCTCCTTTATATTGACATCGTTTTTGTTTTATTATATAATATATCTTGCTCGAAAACTACATATTACTTGTCATATTTATTAGATATCTTGTCATTTTGGAGGAGTTGTGAAAGAAATTGTTTTACCGCAGATCGTAGCAATAGGAATATACAATGCCCAAATTGGAATAAAAAAACGATCGATAACCAAAAACAGAAAAACGACGATGTTTGAGCTTGAGCTTCCCATTGGAAGTGGAGGGATGTCATATATCAATGATGAAGCTCATCCGATAACTGAGAATATGGTCATCTGCGCAAAGCCCGGACAGATCCGACATACCCGTTTGCCGTTTAAGTGCTACTATATTCATATGATCGTAAATGATGGATATCTTGGAGACATACTTACCTCGCTTCCAAACTATATTGATTTTTCAGACACAGAGCAGATAAAAAAGATATTTATATCGCTATATGAGCACTATAATACGGGAATTTCAAACGATGATATACTGCTTCAAAGCTTAATTCTAAAACTCATATATATATTAGGTGAAAGCTCCGTATCTGTCATAAAATCCACTCCGAAAAGTAACAATCACAAAACAATAGAGAGGACGCTGGAATATATCAACAACAATCTGTCTGCCGATCTTACACTTGAAAAGCTGGCAAGTGTGGCGAATTTCAACACGATATATTTTCACAAGCTTTTCAAAGCATCCACAGGAAAAACGCTACACGAGTATGTAGAAGATCAACGAATTAAAAAATCGATAAATCTGCTCATATCTACCGATATGACACTTACAGAGATCGCCTACGAGTGCGGATTTTCATCACAATCCTATTTCAGCTATGCTTTCAAGAAAAAAATCGGTTCAACTCCGCGGGAATATGCGAAAAAGATTCAATTAAAATATGAAAATGTGAAATAATATTTTTCAAATTTTGTTGTCCTTTATTGACCACACTCGTGTCAGGCTCTCCTATAATCCAAAACGGCAAGCTCGTCGGCGCGGTAACCCATGTACTAATAGCCAATCCGACGGAAGGATATGGGATTTTATACTCCTTGCGAGCTTCGCCGCTTAAGCGGCAGCACTACGTGCTTTGCTCCGTTTACGGAGCGCTCGCGGAGCAATCTGCGCTCACTCGCTGACAAGCCAGCTTGCCGACTCGCTTCGCTTGATTATTGAAAATATGCTCTCTGCCGCACAGAGCGAAGTAATTCCCAAAGCGGCATAAAAATAGGGCAATATCACACCAATTCGGTGAGATATTGCCTTAATTTGTAAACAAATGTTTTGTTTTTATTTTCTTTTAACAATATTATCCATACTTTTAACAATGAAATTGTCTTCAACGACTCCCCTTACGGACGTTCTTGGATATACCGACGTGCCCTTTCCGATTATTGTACCGGGATTAAGCACGCAACCGCACCCTATATCAGCTCCGTCCGCCAGAATGGCACCAACCTTACGAAGACCTGTTTGATATTCTGTGTCAGCGTGAATGACGACGCTTTTACCGTCGCTTTTGAGATTTGAGCATACAGAACCCGCGCCCAGATGCGCTTTGTTTCCCAAAACAGAATCTCCTACATAATTATAATGAGGAACTTGCACACCGTCAAGCAAAATGCAATTTTTTAATTCACTTGAGTTTCCAATTACACATTTTTCTCCCGTTATTACACAGCCCCTTATAAATGCGCCCGGCCGTATTTCCGTGCCTGAGCCTATAATCGAAGGCGCTTCAATGGTTGCGGTGGGATAAATTTTCACGTTTTCACCAACAAGAACCCCATCTGCAATCATGGTAAAGCCTTCCATTCCTTCGTCTATGAGCTTGAGAATATATTCTTTGATTTTCGGAAGCATTTGCCAGGGGTATTCGGACGAAGAAAAAAGCTCCTTCAGATATTCGGTCTTACATTCAAAAAGCTCCCGTGTCTTAACCTTTTTACTCAACGCCGTGCCCTCCTCGTATAATTGCGTCGGCGATTTTTTCTGCATATTCAACGCATTTTTCATTACTTTCAAACTCTATCATTACACGTATCACAGGCTCTGTACCGCTTTGGCGAAGAAGGGCTCTGCCGTTTCCGGCTATATTTTTCTCCACCTGTGCGAGTGCAAAAAGCACACCGTCATCTTTCATTACGGCTTCCTTGCTTTTAACCCTTACGTTTTTTATATACTGCGGATAAAGCTTGACAGGAGAAGCTAATTCTCTGAGAGAAAGCTTAGAATCACAGATTTCCTCGCATATCATTATAGCGGTAAGCAGACCGTCGCCTGTGGTTGCGTATTTTTTTAATATTATATGACCTGACTGCTCTCCGCCAAGGCTATAATTATTATTTTGCATACACTCATACACAAATCTGTCGCCAACGGTTGTTTGGACACAATTTATTCCCGCTTTCTTAAGGCTATTCACAAATCCGCTGTTTGACATAATCGTTGCCACTACCGTGTTACCGTTAAGCATACCTCTGGATTTAAGGCGCTTTGCAAGTATATACATTATTGCATCTCCGTCAACAACGTTTCCTTCTCCGTCAACCGCAATACACCTGTCGCAGTCACCGTCAAAGGCAAATCCGCAGTCAAGATGCTCTTCCTTGACAAAATTTGACAATCTCTCAATATGAGTAGAGCCGCAGCCGTTGTTTATATTAAGCCCGTCAGGGTCTGCTCCTATAACCGTAACGTGTGCACCCAGTGCACCGAACACGCTTTTTGCAATCATCCACGATGCTCCGTTTGCACAGTCGAGTCCTATCCTGAGCTTTTTGTAAGAATTTGAAGCAAGAGAAATCAAGTAGCCTACGTAACGGTTTCTTCCCGAAACGTAATCAACGATGCAACCTATTTTATCACGCCTCGCAAGAGGAAGATCGTCCTGGGAAATCCTTAGCGCCTTCATATCACCGTCGAGATATGCTTCTATAAGATCGGTCGTTGCGTCATCAAGCTTTTCACCGTAACGGTTTATAATTTTGATGCCGTTATCATAAAACGGATTGTGAGAAGCGGTAATCATTATTCCGCAGTCAAATTCGTCCTGCTTTGTTACAAAAGAGACGCTCGGAGTTGTCGTAACGTGCAGCATATAAGCATCTGCACCCGATGCGGTAATTCCCGCAACGATAGAATATTCAAGCATATAACTTGAGCGGCGCGTATCCTTTCCCACAAGTATCTTAGCTCTGTGGTTAGCGCTGTCCGTCGTGTTGCGAGAATAATACCAGCCGAGAAATCTTCCTATCTTATATGCCTGCATCGAGGTAAGATTAACGTTGGCTTCCCCTCGGAATCCGTCTGTTCCAAAATATTTGTTTTTGGTACGCTCGTTCGGTTCAGTACCTCTAATTTCGATTTTGTCACGCAAGAACTCGTCTGCGGAAATATCAAACAACTCACAAAGAAGCAAAATTTTATCAATTTGCGGCACGGCCTGATTCATTTCCCATTTTGATACCGACTGTCTGGAAACACCGATTTTTTCAGCAAGCTGCTCCTGTGAAACATCTGCTAATGACCTTAACTTTGAAATTTTCTCGCCTATTGTCATAATTTTCTCCCAAGCATAACATTATTTTAAAAACTTTAATGTAAATATGTTCCTATTTTATTATAATAGCAAAACGCGCATTTATAGTCAACCAACTTAGGTTGATTAGTTTTGGCAACTATTGGTTGCTAAAATCGAAAAAATCAATGCCTCTCGCCTTTGTTTTTCGCTTGTATTTCATCATTTTCGCAAAGGATAATTGCGCTTTTTCTACAAACTCCGACTCAAAATTTCATTATATTAAAGTAAAAAGGCAGTATCAAACCAATTTGGTGAGATATTGCCCTTTTTGTTAATAATTATTTACTTTTTTTGCTTATGCGAGCTTCTTTTCGAGTCTTGCTCTTATAGCCTTGATGAACTCAGAGGTGTTGACTGCGGTTGCCTTAAAGCCTTCTTCAACGAGGCCTACGAGGTCCTTTGTCATAATTCCGTCGTTAAGTGTGTCGATGCAGGACTCCTCGAGCTTGTCCGCGAACGAAACGAGGTCGGAGAGACCGTCAAGCTCACCGCGCTTTCTGAGAGCGCCAGACCATGCGTAAATTGTCGCCATGGGGTTAGTCGAGGTTTCCTCGCCCTTAAGGAAACGGTAATAGTGTCTTGTAACCGTGCCGTGAGCCGCCTCGTACTCGTACTTTCCGTCAGGAGAAACGAGAACGGACGTCATCATAGCAAGCGAGCCGAACGCGGTAGAAACCATATCGCTCATAACGTCGCCGTCATAGTTCTTGCACGCCCAGATGTAGCCGCCCTCGGAGCGAATAACTCTCGCAACAGCGTCGTCGATAAGGGTATGGAAGTAGGTGATGCCAAGCTCCTCAAACTTTTCTTTATAACACTCGTCGTAGATTTCCTTGAAGATAAGCTTGAAGGTCTGGTCGTACTGCTTTGAGATAGTGTCCTTTGTCGCAAACCAGAGGTCCTGCTTTGTGTTTATAGCATAGTTGAAGCAGGAGTGCGCGAAGGAACGGATAGAGGTGTCCTTATTATACTGTCCCTGAAGAACGCCGGGACACTCGAAGTCGTATATCGTTTTACGGAAGGTTTCGTTGCCGTCCTTATCGGTGTAGACAAGCTCTGCCTTGCCCTCGCCCTCTACTCTGTACTCGGTAGACTTATATACGTCGCCGTATGCATGACGCGCGATGGTTATCGGCTTTTTCCAGTTGCGAACCGCGGCCTTTATCGAGTCGATAAGAATAGGCGCTCTGAAAACAGTACCGTCTAAGATAGCGCGGATAGTACCGTTAGGGCTTTTCCACATCTCAGTAAGGTTATATTCCTCAACTCTCTGCTTATTAGGAGTTATCGTCGCGCACTTAACGCTGACGCCGTACTTCTGATTGGCGTATGCTGCGTCAAAGGTAACCTTGTCCTTCGTGCGCTCTCTTTCGGGCAGACCCAAGTCGTAATACTCGGTCTTAAGGTCGATGAAGGGATAAAGAAGCTCGTCCTTAATCATCTTCCAGATGATTCTCGTCATCTCATCTCCGTCCATCTCAACTAGGGGGGTTGTCATTTTTATTCTTTCCACGTTCAATACCTCCGAACCATAAAATTTTGAATAAAACAACAGGCTTTTCGAAGCCGCGTATATTTTACCATAAACAGCGCCTAAATTCAATAGCTTTATGAAAATT
>JAZOAA010000087.1:0-2006 GCA_045595265.1 Eubacteriales bacterium | reverse complement strand
CAAGAAGCTTCAGAAAATCGCGTCCTTTAAGAAAGTTTACGTTATTCATGCTTTTGCTACCTCTTTTATTATATTAATAGCGAATTTGAGATCCTCCATAGGAATGTTCAAGGCAGGGAGAAGCCTCAGCTTGTTTTTTGCCTTTATTGGTAGTATACCGCGCGCCATACATTCCTTCAGCACCTCGTTTACGTCCCGTTCGGTTTCGATTCCTATCATAAGACCCATACCCGAAACGCTCTTAATACCCTCCGCGCCTGAAAGGGCGGAGAATATATATTCCGAGCGCTCTCTGACACCTGCGAGAACCTTTTCGTCAATTCTTGAAATTATGCTTACAGCGCCGGCCGCTGCGATTGGGTTTCCGCCAAAGGTCGAGCCGTGAGAGCCTGCACCGAGAACGTTCTCAACTCTCTCAAACATAAGAGCTGCGCCGATCGGCAGACCGCCTCCAAGTCCCTTCGCCGTCGTAACGATATCTGCCTTAACGCCGAACTGCTCGTAAGCGTAGAGTGTTCCGCATCTGCCGTTGCCCGTCTGAACCTCGTCGAATATGAGAAGCAGGTCGTCTTCCTTCGCGATCTGCTCACACTCTTTGACAAACTCGGATGTGAGGGGCATAACACCGCCCTCACCCTGCACAGGCTCCATCATAATAGCACAGCACCTGTTAGCGCTGACAAGATCTCTGACGCTTTGCGCATTGTTCGCCTCCGCATAGATAAAGCCATCGGGAAACGGCCCGAAATCCTTGTGGAAAACGTCCTGTCCCGTAGCCTTAAGCGTGGTTACGGTTCTACCGTGAAAGCTGTTCTTTAATGTGATGATATTGTATTCTGCCTCGCCTTTTGTGTCGTTTGCCCACTTTCTTGCGATTTTTATAGCGCACTCGTTAGCCTCAGCGCCCGAGTTCCCAAAGAAGACCTTCTTGGCTCCGCTTTTCTCGCACAGGAGCTTTGCAAGAGTTGCACACGGCTCAGAATAATAGAGATTTGAGGTGTGCTGGAATTTATTAAGCTGATTTATTACAGCCTCTTTCCATTCTTTGTCGCAAATGCCGAAGGTGTTTACGGCAATACCCGTCGAAAGATCAATGTATTCCTTTCCCTCATCGTCAAAAACCGTCGAACCCTGACCCGATACTATCTCAAGGTCAAACCTTGCGTAAGTGGGGGCAATATACTCTTTATCGTTAATTTTCGTATTTGACATATTTTTATTCATCTCACTCTTCATCTCTGACAACCATAGTACCCGCGCCCTCGTCGGTAAGAAGCTCCATAAGAATGGAGTGGGGGATTCTGCCGTCAAGAATAGTAACGTTTTTAACCCCCTCATCGAGCGCCTTGATACAGCAGTCAACCTTCGGTATCATACCGCCCGAAACAACTCCCTCGGCTTTGAGACCCTCTGCCTCGGAAACCGTGAGCTTAGGGATAAGAGAAGCTGGGTCGTCTTTATCACGGAGAATACCCGCGATATCAGTCATCATAAGAAGCCTCTCCGCGTGAAGCGCACCCGCGATGTGTGCCGCGGCAGTGTCACCGTTTATGTTGTAAACGTTTCCGTGCTTATCACCGGCAACCGTCGAGATAACGGGGATGTAGTTCTTCTCCAGCAGGTCGTTTATAGGCTGGGGACGGATTTTCGTTATCTTGCCAACGTATCCGAGTCTTTCATCCTTTGTTTTCGCCTCGATAAGACCGCCGTCAATGCCGGAGAGTCCTACCGCGTGACCGCCGTTCATCTGAAGCAGGGTGACGAGCGACTTGTTTACCTTACCGGCAAGAACCATCTGTACTATATCAACAGTTTCCTTGTCTGTAACTCGCAGACCGTCAACGAACTCGGGCTTTTTATTAAACTTTTCCATAGTTTCGTTGATCTCCGGACCGCCGCCGTGAACTAAAACGACCTTAACTCCGATGAGCCACAGGAGAACGATATCCTCCATGACCTGCTCCTTAAGGTGCTCGTTTATCATGGCGTTTCCACCGTATTTTACA
>JAZOAA010000086.1:0-7639 GCA_045595265.1 Eubacteriales bacterium | reverse complement strand
ATATTTATTAAAATATGTCAATAAAATTTACTTTCCTTTGTCGAAAAATTTATACATTGTTTACAATAAGTCAAAAACGCGAACGTCACAAGATAGCAAGTACCAGGTAACATTCGCGTTTTATTATTTTTAGTATACGGTTTCCGTTCCGAGAAGGTCTAAAAGCACGAGAGGTATAGCTCCCGTAACCCAACCCGTAAGGATACAGTAAGGACCCCATGCAAAATCCTTATCACAGCCGTAGTATTCAAAATTATCCATATCAAAGGCTCTCATCCAGCCGCCCGAGAGGCGCTTGTCATCAGAAACTATTTGTGATTTGAGGATAAAATCTACAAGGCCCGAGAGCATTTCGGTGCATTTTCGGATATCGAAGCCGCCCGTCTTACATTTGCAAAGCACGTTCAGCGTATATAGCATAGTGTTTTGACAGTATACGATATCGGCAATGCTTTCGTCCTCCGTGCCGAAGCCGACGGCAAACTCCATATCCTTACCGATGCTCTCTTTATCAAAGTAAGCATGCCCCTCCGCAAAGCCTCCGCACTCGTGACGAACCTCTTCAAAATAGCCGAGAAGCTCGTCTATCAGCGGTGTCCATGCCCCTGCGGTAACACTCTGCGCCGCCGCAAAAGCTCCGAGAAGCCGTGAGTAAGTAAAGTTCTTCGAATGAGATGCGACGGCATCGTAGTTTGGATATGCCTCAGCAAGCGCTGCAGCGGTCTTTATCAGCTGCTCTTTGTACCTTTCATCTCCAAAGGTTAAATAGAGATTACGCAAAAACAGCAGCGGAGCTTCATAAAACTCGGGAGCGCGAAGTCTGTCTTCAATACGTCTTATGGTTGTTAAGTCGTCTTCTTTATAGCTGAATGCGGGACAGGTGAAACACGCCTCGCCTCCAAACCATCTTAAAATAGCCTCACCCATAAGAAGCACACGTTCTTTTAGTCCCTCATCACCGGTCAATTTATAAAGTGCAAGCAATGAGTTTCCCGACCTTGATGTGTCCGATACGTAGACGTATCGCGTTCCCATATCCTCCTTACCGGCAAACCACTTGACAAGTCCGCGGTTTTCGCCCTCGGTTATCTGAACGTTGCATTTATCAAACACGTAGCTTAATATGTTTTTCGAAATGGTTTGGTAGCTCTCTACTCCAAAGTGCTTTCCTGCAGTCATAAAGAGCGCGGCGGTAAACAGCGAGGAGTCGCCTCTTATATTTTTTGCAATATTTAAATCAAATGAGCGTATCATCTCGTAAACTCCGCCGCGCCCCTCCGATACGACTATACCCGACATTTCGTGCCAATCAAGCGCGGCTAAAACAGCGCGCCTTATAGCTTCGGTGCGGTCTGCCGAAAGCGTATTTCCTACTGTGCCTATGCCCGAATATGTCTGCATAAACGCAGACTTTACAGCGCTCGGGGAGACGGAGAGTATTTCACCAAAGAGCCTGCCATAAAAATCGCGCCAATGCGAGTAGGAGAATATATGCCCGTCTTCAAGGTCGGTAATATCCACCGCCGAGCAATATATGCCGTCCTCGGTTTTCATAAGAGCGACGCCCTCGTGTCCCTCCTCTGCAACGACAGTCTTATGCACTCCAAGGCAGTTTTTAACCTCTGCAAGTATCTCAAACTTTCGCTCGGTATGCTTTTCACATCGATAAAAAACGCCGCTTTGCTTTTGCAATATATCAAATCCAAGCTCATCCGAATACGGAGCGCACAGACATATGCTGTTTTTACCCATTGAGCTTACGTAGCCTCTTGCCTGAAGTCCGAACACAAAGCAATCTCTGTAATCGTATGATGGGTAATTTTCGATATAAATCTTTGTTTTCTTACATTTTATCAGCCTGCACAAAGCGCTGTATTCATCGCCTGAGAACTCGTCTACGGTGTTTTTTCCTTCGCTGTAATCCGGCAGAATAAAAAGAACGTCAGCACCGCGCTCAAGAGCATACTCTGCCGCCTCGCTAAGCTCGGTAAAGGCGCTTACGCTGTTGCCTTCGATTTTTCTCAAAAACTCAATGAATTTTTTGTTTTTGCCAAATATTACGCTCTTCATTTTATAAATCTCCCATAGGTTTTACTTAAGATAATTATATCACGTAATCCACGATAGAAAAACTCACAAAACGGCATATTAGGTGGACAAAACGCACCTTGACAATAGTGAATTTTTATTGTAAAATATAGTTATATCGTTTTCGGAGGTGAACAAAATGTTCAACGCGGAGAATATCTCGGCGGAGATTGTCGGAATAGATTGGATAGAGCGCGGAAGATGCTCGAGAAAAAGCTTTCAGAGGCGGTATTCGAGTCTTGGAATAAGGCTTTTGGGAGAGGCGGTTTTTGAAACCGGGGACGAGCGCTTCACGGTCGGTGAGGGCGAGATTATTTATATCCCGCCGAGTATATCGTATTCACAAAAAACCGAGTCCGAGCAGGTTATCTCGGTAAGATTTATCGAGCACACGCAGCCCTCGGGCAAAATCGAGGTAATAAAACCGCAAAGCATAGAGGCGATGAAGAATATTTTTTCGCAAATGCATAAGGTGTGGTCGGATAAGGAGAGAGGATACAGAAGCATGTGTACTTCTCTTCTATACCGTGCTTTTTACGAGTTGGGCGCGGATTTCGGACAGGAGAGCGAACAAGTCACCGAGGCCGCGGGGATATGCACCGCCGCCGAATACATAAATAAGCATTACAAGGACGGCGATATACGAATATCCGCACTTGCAAGGTCTGTCTATATGTCGGAGGGAGGATTCAGAAAAAGCTTTGAAAAGCGTTACGGTGTATCGCCGCTAAAATACCTAAAGCTCGTGCGGCTTGAAAATGCGCGCTCTCTTCTTGAGAGCGGTCTTTATTCGGTTTGCGAGGCGGCTGAGCTGTCGGGATTTACCGATGCGAAGTATTTTTCAAGAGAGTTTTCGAGGCATTACGGGAAATCGCCCTCAAGCTTTATAAAATGCTTCATAAATAAAAAAACGGGGTGACCCCGTTTTTTTATTTACAGCCTACGCTCCACTTGCCGCTCAAATAGTATACTACGAATACCGCGCACAGCATAAGGTTATGAAGTATCATGCAAGCCCATGCCGAAACCAGTCCAAATCCTAAAAGAACGGTGCATATAAACGTGCCGACTATCCGTATAAGCCACATTCCCGTAACATTGGTCGCAAACGGCACGACGGTTTTTCCCATTCCCTGAAGCATACCCTCTATTACTATCGAAACACCGTAAAACGGCTCTGAAAGCGCGACCATACGCAAGACGACAGCTCCAAGCGCGATAACCTCGGCATCAGATGAGAAAATAGAAATCATTGACGGCGCGAATATAAAGAGCAATCCGCCCGACAAAATCATCAGAAGCACTTCAATTAACAGAAGCATACGTCCGAGAGTCCGTATCCCCTCAACATTCTTTGCGCCGTATTCATTTCCCGTAAGAGTTGCCGCTGCGCTCTGCATTCCGTACCCGGGAATATAAAAGGCTGATTCAACGGTATTTGCAATAGTATGCGCCGCCGTTGCAACCTCTCCGAGCGCATTTACCATAGAGGCAAAGGCGACGTAACCGAGCGACGTTCCAAACCTCTGGCAAGCGTTAGGCAGAGCTACCTTAAGACAAGGAATGAGTATTTCCTTATCCGGCTTTATTGAAATTCCTTTAGGCGATATGACCGGATGCCTGAAAACAGCAACCGTCACAAGCACACCGCCGACGGCATAGGCTATCGCACTCGCGGCACCAGCACCTATAACGCCCATATCCGCGCCAAACACCGTCACACCGAATATCTGACGAGTCGGATAAATGAGGAAGAAATTCAGCGCCACGTTGACGGCATTGACAACAAGGCCGACTCTCATAGGGGTTTTAGTATCTCCGGCAGCACGAAGAACCGTGCCGAAGATTATACTCGCGCACCTTGGGAGCATTGGCAGATATAATATGAAGAAATACTGTGATGCAAGCGGTCGTATAGACTCATCAACCTGCATCCACACAGGTACGGCTCCGCTTAAAGAAAGCGTCAAAGCCGTGAAGGCAACACCGAGAAGCAAGACTGCAATAACCGACTGCGACACCGCGCGGCGCGCCTTTTTTCTATCGCCGACGCCCATCGCCTGCGAAATAAAGGAGAGAAATCCCACTCCAACAGCCGACACAGTGCTTCCGATAAGCCAATTGACAGTGGTCGTCGCTCCTACGGAAGCCGTGGCGGCAGTACCGAGCGAGCCGACCATTGCGGTGTCTATATACTGAACCGCGGTGTGCAAAAGCTGCTCTAGCATCGTCGGCCACGCAAGCGCAAGTATCAGCGCCACCGTTTTCCATCGAATATTAATGACTTTTCCCATCATTTTCCGACTTTTATCTCACACTGCGACTCCGCAGTGTCAACTATAATCTCATCGACGCGCGGAACGCTGATATAACCCGACTTAGGATTCTTTATGCTCACGACGGGCGTCGTTACAGCGGCGTGAAGCTCCGACTTTTCAAACGCGAGGTCGCACTCATGCATCTCGCAGTTAATAAGCCTTAGTCCCCGGCAATAGCATAGAGGCTGCGTGCCTATTATCACGCAGTTTTCAAAGGTTACGTTCTCACAGTACCAGCCAAGATATTCACCCTTCACTCTCGAGTTTTTGACCACGACGTTTTTTGCATGCCAGAAGGCGTCTTTTGTATCAAAATTACAGCCTTCAAAGGTGGAATTTTCTATGTATTGTAAAGAATACTTCCCATTTAGAGTAATGTTTTCAAAAATCAGCCCCCTCGAGCGAAGCATAAAATACTCGCCTCTTACGGTTGTATTTTTCATATTTATACCGTTTGTAAACCAGCCGAACTCAGTTGAAATTATGTCACAGTCTTCAATATGAACGTCGGCACATTCGCGAAGTGCCTTTATACCGTGCATGCGGGTATTTTCTATTTTTACGTCGTCGGTATACCAGAGCGCAGCTCGGCATAGCTCGGTCATCTCACAGTCCTCGATTTTCACGTTTCTGTCATGCCAGAAGGGATAGCGAAGATTAAAATAGCAGCCTTCTGCCACGATATCAGCGCTTTCCTTAAATGCACTTTCGCCGTCGGCAGGTCCGTCGAAGCGGCAGTTTTTCGCCAAGACTCCCATAGAGCCGTACAAGGCGCGCTCTTCGTCAAACGTTTTGTTTTCTATAATATTCATAAGTGTCTCCGTTCTGAATTGTGCTCAAATATTATAGCACAAATAAACCGCTTTTTCAATTGATTTTCGACATTTTTTACAGTAGTGTTTCATCATTAATAAGAATATGCCTTGCATAAGCAAAAGAGCCCGAAAAAGTCCGAGCTCTTCTTCCGCTTTTATTATCTTATTTTGTTCCGAAAAGGCGGTCGCCCGCATCTCCGAGACCGGGAAGGATATATCCGTTTTCATTTAGGCATCTGTCAAGAGTTGAGACAAAGATGTGAACGTCGGGGTGAGCCTCCGCAACACGGCTGACACCCTCGGGCGCGCCGATAACGGACATAAATTTAATGTTTTTACAACCGCGTGCCTTAAGCTTGGTTATAGCGTCGCAGGCGCTGCCGCCCGTGGCCAGCATCGGGTCAACGACCAGGACAAGCTTTTCTTCAATTCCATCGGGGAGCTTGCAGTAATACTCCATAGGCTCAAGAGTTTCTTCATTGCGGTAAAGCCCGATATGACCTACCCTAGCAGACGGGAAAAGCACGTGTATGCCGTTCACCATTCCGAGTCCGGCTCTGAGAATTGGTACTATAACGATAGCGTTATCCTTAACCATATGCTGTGTGCAGGTTTCAAGAGGGGTTTTGACCTCACACTCTATCGTGGGAACGCCTTCCTTAAGGCACTCGAACGTCATGAGAGTGGTTATTTCCTCTACAAGCTCGCGAAACTCCTTCATGCTTGTTTTTTCGTTACGGAGAATTGCGATTTTATGGTCGATAAGAGGGTGGCGGAATACTGTTACGTTGTCGTAATTTTTCATTTTATGATAATTCCTTTCTTACGCAGGTCATTTGTCCTTCATTTTAACAAAAAACGCCAAATGAAAACTTTAGTTTACTTTATCAGATGTCTACGCCGAGAAATTCTTTTGCCAAAATACCAACAAAGAAGGATATTACGGCAACTCCTATACTTATGCCCGCCATTTCAAAAAAGCGAGATACGAACGGCTCGTCCTTAGCAACGGAGGTGTAATAGGTAAAGGCTGCAATTATCAGAACGATTATGCCGAGCATACACGCAAGTGCGGGAACCGTTTGCGATGCGCCAAAGAGAAGGTACGGTAAAATCAAGAGAATAACCGTTACGAGATACGCGACACCGGTGTAGGCGCAGGACTTGAATGCGTCGCGGCGTCCCTCACTCTTTGCAGAAAGAAATTCGCTCGATGCCATAGAAAACGTTGCCGAAATTCCGACTATGAGACCGGAAAGCGCCACCAGTCTTGTATTTTGAAGAGCGAAAGTAAAGCCGGCAAGGCTACCTGCAAGCTCAACAAGAGCGTCCGAAAGTCCTAAAACCATGCTTCCGACGTAATGCAGACTCTCCTCGTCGAGCATCTCAAGCAGCGCTGCCTCGTGCTCTTCCTCCTGCTCTCTTATATGCACGCTCTCGGGAGCTTCAGCGGCGAGCTGCTCGTATTTCTCCTGTGCCATCTCCTCGCCTCTCTCCATCAGCTTAACGGCAAAGGTAAAGCCGAGAAATCTTGCAATCAAGGTGTACTTCAGCACCTTCAGCCTTTGCGGCTTCATCTCTATGCCGGTGTACCCTTTCCAAATTTCATAATGTGCGTGCTCCTCGCCTGCGAGGCGGTTCAGAGTCGCCTTATTTACGTCGCCCTTTGCAAACTTTGCAATCTTCTTGTAAATAACGCTCTCGGTCAACTCGTTTTGCTGCATTTTTTTAATAATTGCAATAGATGCATCGGATATATTTTTGCTCATAATGATGCTCCTTTTGATGTTTTTCTTATATTATACAATATGGTAGAGAAAATTTCAATATTTTGTGAAAAAGTCTTTCACATTTTTAATGATATAGCCTTGAATAAAAAACGAGCACCTGAATTTTCGTCGGTTTTGGTGCAGGTGACGGGAAGTTGAACAGCAGACGGTTTAATAAAACAATACCCGTCTGCCCGAGTTTTCTTCTTTTCGCCGTATATGGTGGCGAAACTTTGCTTACGCAAAGCTGAAGAAAACATCTCCTCGCTATTTGAAGTGTTATATCAAATTCCGCAGTTCAGAGCAGGTCGCTCGGACGGCTTCTGCACCGCATCACCACACCAAAAGCAAAAAGCAGACCGCTAGGGTCTGCTTTTTGTTTTTGGTGCAGGTGACGGGATTTGAACCCACACGAATCTCTTCACTGGAACCTGAAACCAGCGCGTCTGCCGTTCCGCCACACCTGCCTGTTAAGTTGAAAATTGAAAGTGGAAAGTTTAAAATTATTTAGAGGATTTGATAATGCTTACCAAAATCTTTTCAAGCTCTACACAATCATTTAATATGGAAACAGTTTCAGCTTCTGTCAGGTAACTTGTTGAAGCCAAAAGTCTGATCCAATATTTTGTTTCGGAAGCCTCTTTTAAGG
>JAZOAA010000085.1:0-7571 GCA_045595265.1 Eubacteriales bacterium | reverse complement strand
TAACCGCATCAATGTTTCCGTCCTCGTAGCCGGTTCTCGTGTCCTTCGCCAGAGTATAAGGCATAAAGACGTAGCTGCGTATCTGGCTGCCCCACTCAATATTTGCCTTGTTACCCTGAATGTCCTCAATTCTGTCGAGCTTCTCGCGCAGCTTTATCTCCATGAGCTTTGCGCGCAGCATTTTCATAGCCGTTTCCTTGTTCTGAAGCTGGCTACGCTCTGTCTGACAGCCGACAACGATACCCGTGGGCTTATGCACGATACGGATAGCCGAGTCAGTCTTGTTGATATGCTGACCGCCCGCACCTGAGGACCTGTGCGCCGTAACCTCAATGTCCTCATCTCTGTTAACTATCGTGTCATCGTCCTCAAACTCGGGCATTACCTCAACAGATGCAAACGACGTGTGCCTTCTTCCCGAGGAGTCAAAGGGCGATACTCTTACGAGTCTGTGAACTCCGTTTTCGCTCTTAAGATAGCCGTAAGCGTTGATACCCTCAAACATTACCGTCGCAGACTTAAGTCCCGCCTCGTCACCGTCCAGCCAGTCGATAAGCTTGACGTTAAAGCCGTGAGCCTCGCCCCAACGGGTATACATTCTGTATAGCATAGAAGCCCAGTCCTGTGCCTCTGTTCCGCCCGCACCCGGGTGGAGCGAAAGTATTGCATTGTTTTTATCATACTGACCCGAGAGCAGAACCTCAATTCTCTTTTTCTCAGCCTCGGTTTCGATAAACTCGGTTTCGGTAACGACCTCTTCAACCGAGTCCTCGTCGTTTGCCTCTATCGCCATCTCGCAAAGGGTAAAGGTGTCCTCGAGCTTTGACATAAGATTTTCGTAGCTCTCGTACTTGTCTTTTAATTGCTTTATTTCCTGAAGCTTTTTTGAGGATTTTTCCGCATCGTTCCAAAAGTCCTGAACCAGTGTCTCTCGCTCAAGCTCCGCGCACCTCTCCTTAGCCTCTTCTATTCTCAACTGATTACCAAGCTCTTCCACTACTTCAAAAAGAGCCGTAAGCTTTCTCTTCGCTTCTTCAAGCGCAACTATCATCACATTCTCCTTTTTACGCTGATTTTTAACCGTACCGATATATTTTACCATAAATTCTCTAAAATGTAAATAGTAACTTTGAAATAAATATTGATTTTTATTTACATTTGTGATATACTATCATTGTTTATATAAAGTTTTATAAAAGAAAGGTTTTTCAAAATGAAGGTTACTAAAGACACACTTATAGGTGATATTCTTGACTTCGACGTTGAGACTGCGCAGTTTTTCTTTGAGATTGGAATGCACTGCCTTGGCTGTCCTCACTCCAGAGGCGAGTCCATAGAGGACGCATGCCTTGTTCACGGCACTGATGCAGATGCTCTCGTAGCTAAGATAAACGCATTCCTCGAGTCTAAGAAATGAGTGGCGGCGTGCTGAACGCCCGTCTTTTATCAGCTGCAGGCTTCGTTAGGCAGGGCGCGGTTTTTGCCGACGTTGGCACGGACCATGCGTACCTGCCTATCTTTTTGCTTGAGAGTGGACGAATATTACGCGCGGTTTGCTCTGATATAAACGAAGGGCCGCTTGCTTCTGCTGTTTCTAACGTTTCATCTGCCGCGCTTTCAGACAGATGCGAGTTCGTCTTGTGCAACGGTGCTGCCTCCCTTTCGGATAAGGGAATAACCGATTACGCAATATGCGGCATGGGCGGCGAGCTTATTGCCGATATTATCGAGTCGGCACCGCATCTTCACACCGATGGGATAAATCTTATCCTCCAGCCGATGACAAAGGTTGCCGTGCTTCGTAAATATCTTTATGAAAATGGCTTTGAGATAACCGCCGAGGCATATTCCGCGGAGGGAAACAAGCGCTACGTTTGCATAAACGCACGCTACGTTGGAAAAATCAGAAAAATAAGCGACTCTGAGGCTGAGGTCGGACTTCGCGGCACCAAAGTAATTAACGAGCGCGTGAGAATGGAGTATCTTACGGCAAAGAGAAGAAGCCTTCAGCGCGCGCTGGAAGGAAAGCTGAAGGGTGCGGAGCCAGTCGAATACGAGCGTGAAGTCGTATCTTTAATAGATAAAATACTTAACGAAGGGTGAGTCCTATGAACGTAAAAGAGCTGTATGAAAAATTTACTCAAAGAATGCCCGAGTCTGATAGAGAAGTGTGGGATAACGACGGACTTATGTGCTCCCCCGATTTGAGCCGTGAGGTTTCGAGGACACTCGTTACCCTGGACGTTACCGAGGACGTTATCGACTACGCGATAAAGGCTGATATAGACCTTATCGTATCGCACCACCCCCTTATATTCCGTCCTCTTTCGGCAATACACGAGGATAATCACGTTGCAAGGAAGATATTGAAGCTTCTTGAAGGCGGAATATCCGTTTTTTCCTTCCACACAAGAGCCGACAAGGCGGCGGGAGGAGTGAACGATACGCTTTGCGACCTGCTCGGAATATTTGATGCGGAAATATTTGGCGAGGGTGATATAGGAAGAGTCGGAAATCTCAGCGAGGAATGTAGCCTTGAGGATTTCGTTTACAGAATAAAGCAGACTCTCGGTTCGGATATGGTAAGATATGCCGACGGATTTAACAGCGTCTCAAGAGTCGCGGTTGTCGGCGGTGACGGCAAGGATTTTGTTAAGGATGCCATAGAAGCGGGCGCTGACACCTACCTTTCCGGCAGGATAAGCTATAACGTTATGGAGGAGGCGGCAGAGATGGGAATAAATCTCATCGAAGCAGGTCACTACTATACCGAGCAGCCCGTAACCGACTTTTTCCAGGAGCTTCTTGTAGAGTTTGACCCAAATATGTACGTTGAAATCGTTCATTCCAACGTGATAAAAAATTATTGATATGAGGTATATTAAGGCATCGGCTTTTGCGCTCGGACTTTGGGTTATCGGATTTGCATTACTTCCGATTTTTGAGTTTTTTATGAACGTATGTTATCGCGCCCTTGCTGAGTGGCTGCCGGGTGTATTTCCGGTTTATAATTACGTTACCGAGCATGAGAGCTATCTCAAGCTTGAGTCGGAGCTTTTACTTATAATATCTGCTATGGTTCTGGCCGCTATGAGCTATTTATCGGTGAGATTTGATAACGAAAGATACGAGTATATGATAACTCGCACAGATGGCATGTATACCATAAAGGACGGGGCGCGTATATATTACGAAAGATATTTCAAGTCCGATATAGTGACATCGTTCATTGTACCGCTTCCTTTGACTATAATTGTTTACTTTTTACCGCTTGTTTCCGGAGTTTTGCCCGAAACCGTTTATGAACTTTTACTAATACCGCTTAGGCCGACGCTTCTTTTTGTGAATGTACTCGGAGGCTTAATAGGCTATTTTGTTATGGTTGTTATAGCCGCCGTGGCAAGACAAGCGTCGGGAATTGCCGCAATCTCTGCTTTTAGAGCGTCATGGCTTTCAGATGTGAATTACTACGGTTAGAGGTGGGCTATGACTAAAATTTTAGAGCTTTTAATAGCGGTAGTGATCATACTGCTTATTTACAGGCTGGCTTTTACTTTAACAAAACGTGTAATTTTAATTTTCAAGCTTGAAGGGTTGCGTAAGTTAGACGGAGTTGAGGTTGAGTGCGTGTCACCACCGCTTTTATCACTTGTTTTTTTATCGGAAAAGCCGGAATACATAGTTAAACTTGATGGAATTACGTATCTTGTCCGTACTTATAACGGAGGCGGAGCGGCATCGGTTGTCCATTTTGCTTCTGAAAATTTCACGGTTCGTTTTTCCCGGATGAAGAACTCTACTCATAGGGGCGCGCGTGGCTTCGTTACTATAAAAGGCGGATTTGCACTTGGTTCAAAGGTGAAAATTCTTCCAAAGCTTAAGCACGAAGAGGCGAAACTTGAAAAAACACAAATACGCGAGGCGCTAATCTTAAATCCCGCACCGTGCGAGGTCAGCTACGTAACCGAAAAAAAGACGTCAATACGCGTTGCGTTTACGGGTGATAAGGTTTACGGTACAGAAATATTTACAGCCACCACGTTTGTTAATCATATAGAAAGAGAGAGCCGGCGTATTCGAATGGAGCGCCGCGCTGCGAAATAAAAAATAAATTTAACGGAGTTTTTATGAAAACAATAATCAAAACTTTAGCATCGCTTTTGATTTTTATTATGTCCATCTGCGTACTTCTTTCCTGCGATAACACCGAAGAGCCGTCAGGTGACGGAGGACTTAACGGACCCGGAGGCACACAGGAACAGGTAAAGCAGGGTACTGAAATCGGAGAGATATGTCCCACAATGCCTCTTGAGCTTATAGGCAATGAAGGAACAGTTGACCCAAAGGACTATCGCGGTAAGGTAGTAGTGCTCAATTTCTGGGGCACTTGGTGCCCGCCTTGTAAAAATGAGCTTCCTCATTTTGACAGAGTGGCGAGCGAATATAAAGATGAGGTCGTCATTATAACCATACATTCTGTAAACGGTCAGGGTAATGCCGAGCAGTACGTAAGCGATAATTTCCCCACTTCCGATATGATTTTCGCCAAGGATTCGCCTCTTATGCAAGGAGTTGACGTATATTACAGCCTTTCCGGTGGAGAAGGGTACTATCCGCGAACGGTTATCCTTGATAAAGACGGCATCATAACCTATGCCGACGAGATGGCTCTGTCATATGAGCAACTTAAGTCGTTGGTAGAGGCGGCACGTTGATTTTTACAATAAAAATGATAATATAGAAAGGCTTAGAGAATGAAAAACACTATTACAAAAATTTCAACGCTTATTCTCACACTCGCCTGCGCGCTCTCGCTGCTTGTAGGATGTGATGCAACCGTTGACGAGGACTCCTTCCGCAAGGCGCTTACCGAATCACTCTCAAACGTAACGATGACGGTGGATTTCACCATCGGTGAAGAAACACAACAGCGCACACTCAGAGTGGTTGACGGGCATACGTACCTTGAGGTCGAGAAGGATAAGTGGCTTGACACCACTGATGAAAACACCTTCATCAAGTTCTTGAACGCGATATCCGAGCATTATAACGCATTTACGTTTTCCGACGGTGCATACCGTGCTGACAGCCTGCATCTCGTAGATGATAACGAAAACAGTGCCGACGTTGCAAACGTAGTGATAAAATTCAATATGTCTGCCAAGGCGCAGAGCGTATCCTTCGACCAGGTAGAAGGTGGCGAGGTTTGTGCAAGTAACGTAATAACCCTCTCCGACTACGGCACGACAAAAGCACCCGAGGTTACAGAGGTCGGCGGCAGCGGTAACGTTACAGACGGTAACGACTTTGGAAACATGGGCGGTAACGAATTCGGAAACGTGGGAGACGGCTCGGACGTTGTTATCGGCGGACAAGAATCATTCGACAAGAATGAAGGGGAAAACAGCTCTTCAGGCCCTATCGCAAGCGATATAGACGAGAAAAAATGGAACGAGGCATTTAACCTCGCCGATAAGAATTGTTCCGTGGTAGTTGGCGCAGACTCACCTGAGGGAAGGTATAAACTTACGTATCTTATCGTTGGCGCTAAGGCGTACTGCTCCGAAGATATGATGGAGTGGCATGAGGATACGGCAGAGGAATTTGTTGCATCTCACCTTTCTTCTGTTGCCGAAAGCTTCTCCGAGTTTTATTTCACAGGTACTAATTTCTACTGCGCTTTCGCGGACAAAGGAAACTACGCTTTAGAAAACGTCACCGTTACGTTCGATGAGCAATATCGCTTGAAGGCTGTTTCCTTAACTCTCGTTGTAAATGGCGAGCGCGGCGTTATGAATATGGAGTTCTATGATTACGATGTAACAGTAGCTCCTTAATGCTGTAAAACTTAAATAGATAAAAAACAACCAAGCCTACCGACTAAAAACGATAGATTTGGTTGTTTTTTTGTGTTTTTGTAAACTAGTATTTACTTTTTCAGCGCTCCAATGATGCCGAGAGCACCGTCGATAGCAAGAAGAACGCCCGCTATAAGTATGACGATATCCGCACCGTTTCCGAAGGCTATAAGTATTCCGAGCGCGATAGATAGGGCGGGGAATACAACCTCGAGAGCGTTGGGCTTGTTTTTTCTGAGTGTTTCAACGAGAGCTACAACACCCTTGACAGCTATCATTATACCAAGCACGATAAGTACTATCGCAGTGGCGAGCCAGCCGAGAACGAGTATCGCGATACCGATAATCAGGCTGACAGCTCCTCCGGCATAATTTTTCTTTATTACGTCGAGCGTGCCCGACACCAAGAAGAAAATGCCCGCTATGGTCATGCCCCAGTTAAGAGTTTGCGTCTTGTAGATTGCTAGCAGCAGACCGATAAGCACATAGAGAATTGATGTAATAAGCTCTGAATTTCTTTTCTTTGCCATAAATAAAAGCTCCTTTCCTTTTAGGTATCTTAATTATAATACAAAATCACCTAAAAATCAACAAATAATTCTCTTTATATTAATTTCTAGGAAAAAATTCTCAAAATATTGCTTTTTTTATTAAACTGTGATATAATATTAAGGTTAAAAATGAAGCTAAAACGAAAGGCGACAGGAATGAAAAGAACCGATTTAAGAAACATTGCGATAATTGCTCACGTCGACCACGGAAAGACTACGCTTGTTGACGAAATGCTCCGTCAGGGCGGTATCTACCGTGAAAATCAGGAGATGGAAGACAGAGTCATGGACTCAAACGACCTTGAGCGAGAGAGAGGTATAACGATTCTTGCTAAAAACACAGCTATTCATTATAAGGACGTTAAGATAAACGTTATCGATACCCCCGGTCACGCTGACTTCGGCGGTGAGGTTGAGCGTATTCTCAAAATGGTAAACGGCGTTATCCTTCTTGTTGATGCCGCAGAGGGCCCCATGCCCCAGACGCGCTTCGTGCTTGAAAAGGCACTCTCTATGAATCATCGCGTTATCGTTGTTGTTAATAAGATAGACCGCCCCGATGCACGTCTTGACGAGATAGGCGACGAGGTCCTTGAGCTTCTCCTTGAGCTCGATGCAACGAATGAGCAGCTCGATTCTCCTATGCTCTTCTGCTCGGGCAGAGCAGGCACTGCTTCGTTTGATCCGCATACACCGGGTACAGACCTAAAGCCTCTGCTTGACACTATTCTTGAATATATGCCCGCTCCCGACGGCGAGGAGGACGAGCCTCTTCAGCTTCTCGTTTCTTCCATTGACTATAACGAGTTCGTCGGTAGAATAGGTATCGGACGCATTGAGCGCGGTACTATAAAGCAGGGTCAGGGCGTTGCTATTACGAATTACCACGGTGACGGAAAGTCCCGTCCGTCAAAGATAGTTTCTCTCTATCAGTTCGACGGACTCAAGCGTGTTCCCGTAACCGAGGCAAAGGTAGGAGATATAATCTGCTTCTCGGGCTGCGAGGATATCGCAATAGGCGATACCGTGTGCTCACCTGCAAAGGTAGAGCCTCTTGAGTTCGTTAAGGTTGGCGAGCCTACCATGGAGATGACCTTCTCGGTAAACGACTCTCCCTTTGCAGGCAAGGAGGGTAAGTTTGTAACCTCGCGCCACCTGCGTG
>JAZOAA010000084.1:0-12776 GCA_045595265.1 Eubacteriales bacterium | reverse complement strand
TTGGCCCACAGAACGACATGGCTACGATCCGACTTCGGGCGTGGCTGACAGACTTTCAAAGACTGCTCAGAACGAGCTTATCAACATTGTTACAATCTTCCTCGGTGTTTCGGTTGGTGCAACAGCCAATGCAGAAAACTTCCTTAAGCCTCAGACCATATTCATTATAATCCTTGGTCTTTGCGCATTCTGCATTTCTACCTGCGGAGGACTTATCGTTGGTAAAATCATGTGCAAGCTCACAGGTGGTAAGATAAATCCCCTTATCGGTTCTGCCGGTGTTTCAGCGGTTCCTATGGCGGCAAGAGTAGCACAGGACGAGGGACGCAAGGCTGATCCTTCAAACTTCTTACTTATGCACGCAATGGGTCCAAACGTTGCCGGTGTTATCGGTTCTGCCGTTGCGGCAGGTGTATTCCTCAGCTTCTTTGCTTAAGACAGAGGAAATTTTATAGAAAGGATATTAAAAATGTCTAAAGTTTTAATTACAGAAACAGTCCTCAGAGACGCACATCAGTCCTTGGCGGCAACAAGAATGACCACCGAAGAAATGATCCCCGTCCTCGAGGATATGGATAAAGTTGGTTATTATTCTCTTGAAGCTTGGGGCGGCGCAACCTTCGACTCCTGCCTCCGCTTCCTTCACGAAGATCCTTGGGCAAGACTCCGCACGATCAGAGATCATGTGAAGAACACCAAGCTCCAGATGCTCTTCAGAGGCCAGAACATTCTCGGCTACCGTCACTATGCTGACGACGTGGTTGAATACTTCGTTCAGAAGTCTATCGCTAACGGTATTGATATTATCCGTATATTCGATGCCCTTAACGATCCCAGAAACCTCGAGACAGCTATTAAGGCGGCAATAAAGGAAAAGGGTCACGTTCAGGCGGCTATCTCCTACACAACCTCTCCCTTCCACACCAACGAGGGCTTTGCACAGTATGCAAAGCAGCTTGAGGAAATGGGTGCTAACTCTATTTGTATTAAGGATATGTCCGGTCTTTTGAAGCCTTATGAAGCATATCAGCTCGTTAAGACTATAAAGAGCACCGTTTCTATCCCTGTGAACCTTCACTGCCACTATACCGCAGGACTTGGTTCTATGACTCTGCTTAAGGCTATTGAGGCGGGCGTTGATATTGTTGATACAGCAATTTCACCTCTTGCAATGGGTACCTCTCATTCTCCCACAGAGTCTATCGTAGCTACCCTTCAGGGTACTCCCTACGATACAGGTCTTGATCTTGCAAAGCTTGACGTTGTTGCAAAGCACTTCAACAAGATAAGAGAGGACTACCTTGCGTCCGGTCTTATCGACCCCAAGGTGCTTAAGGTTGACGTAAACGCACTTCGTTATCAGGTTCCCGGCGGTATGCTCTCCAACCTTATCAGCCAGCTTAAGATGGCGGGTAAGTCTGACAAGCTTGACGAGGTTCTTGAAGAGGTTGCTAACGTTCGCGAGGACGCAGGATTCCCTCCTCTTGTTACTCCTACCTCCCAGATTGTTGGTACACAGGCTGTAAACAATGTTCTCTTTGCTAACGAGGGCAGATACGCAAGAGTTACCAAGGAGTTTAAGGGACTTGTTCGCGGTGAGTACGGCAGATGCCCCGCTCCTGTTTCCGAGGACTTCAGAAAGAAGATAATCGGCGACGAGGAAATCATCGATTACAGACCCGCTGACAAGATCGCTCCCGAGATTGATTCTCTTCGTCAGAGAGTTGCTCCCTACAAGGAACAGGACGAGGACCTTCTCTCTCTCGCGCTCTTCGAGCAGGTCGCTATCAAGTTCTTCGAGTGGAGAAAACAGCAGAAGTACAACCTTGACGAAAACGCAAACGCAAAGGATGGCGTTCACGCTATCTAAGCCATATAAAGTTTTAGGGCTGTTGCACAAGCAACAGCCCACTTTTTTTACTATAAATTTTTTCTTTAACCAAACAGTCATATTTTTATTCCAATCTATACCAACGGTGGCATAATTGTGCAATACAATCTTTTGGTTTTCGGTTGTTTCAATTATTGCCGACGATGTGATGCCATCAAAGCTATGATCATAAACATTATTTTCGTTGAAGGTGTGATCGGCATAATCCTCGGTTGCGAAAACGATAGGTCCGCGGGTTACGGCAAAGAGATCCTTTACCTCGGGGTCAAAATCGGAAGAGCTGTGAGTAACGAATGGCATATCAAGCTCAAGGATTAATTCATCGCCTGAAGAAAGTGACACGTCGGTTACAAAATATCCGTTTTCAAGGCTGCCCGCTACATTTGCACTATGCTTTTTGCACCAATCAGGAATTCTGCAGGCAAGCTTTATAGGAGAATTCAACGAAACAAGCTTTATGCTGATTTCGCCGTCAAACGGGTATGCTGTTTTAACAGATATTTCATTTCTGCCAAATATTATTTCGCCGTTCTCGTAAAATGTTATTTTCAAAACATCATTTTCAAGGACCGCGGATCTTGAGGTTACGGCACCGAATCCCGCAGGACCGATAGCCGCGCAGCAGCCATAGTAGCTACCGTCAAGGAGTGTTTGCTTTCCACCAACCTGAAGTCCGCGGCGGTTGTTAAGTATAGGCGAATAGCTATCAAAATGAAGTCCGTCATTGCTGCCATATTCTCTGTTAATTGCACCGAGGAATGCGTTGTAGAAGGATTTTTCAATAGCATCGGCATACTTTGTATCACCTGTGTATTCAAGAAGCCTGCAAAGATATTCCATAAGTGTTACAGTTACACAGGTTTCCTGCATATGGGAGGTAGTATAGGTTACCTGTTTTTTAGTCGAATTGTCTAAAAGCTCGTCATAGCAGCCTGTTGCGCCGATAATCGTCACATCGGTTTCAAGGAATTTGTTACCGTATTTTATACAAGCATCGATGAGTCTTTCATCCTTCATAAGAGTTGCGTATTCGAAAACGCCTTCAAAGAACGACGTGGTTTCGTAAGCCTTGACTTCCGGGTACTGATAGGGCGCAAGTTTATCCTCAAGAGCAATTTCGATAAGATTTCCGCCCTGAATTCCGCCCTCGGTGATTATGTACTCGGCAAAAACAAGATATTTTTACTCTCCTGTAAGCTTATAAAGCATTACGTAAGGTCTGAGAATTGACGAAGAGTTACAACCGAGCCAAAAGGTGCTTGTTTCGGTGATATTTTTCTTTCCCTCTTCGTTTCCTATTCTTTCAATGATATAATCTGCATGCTTTGTAAGAGCGGACATTATCTCGGCTTTGAATTTTTCGTCACGGCAGATATCCATATAGTACATAAGTCCGTACATAACGTATTTTCTGCACCACACGTCCCAGTCTGAAAGCTCGTATTCCTTATCGTACGTACTTATTCGCCCCTCCGAATCCCGACAGGTTAGAATTCCCTTTACCGCATCGGTTAAGGTATTATAAAGCTCTTCGCTTTCGGTGTATTTATAAACCATGCATCCGCCGCGCATAAGCTTGCCCCAATATTCACCGTGCCAGCCTTCGCTAAATTTTCCGTAATCGAAAACAGCAATAACCTTTTCCCAAAGGGGCTTATCGAGGAGCTGAATTTTTTCAACAAAACGTACCGCCTCGTCTATAAGACCATTATAGGTGATTTTAACATTGTTCACTATATAATATCCTCGCTTTTATAATCTATAGCCTGTCCGCAAGCGGCAAGGATCATTTTTTGAAGTCGGTATTCGTATTCATAGGTAAAAGGATTGGCTTTTTCGCCTCTAACATAGGCTGCAAAGTCAAGCATCATTTCGTCATACCGCTCCCAAGGACCTCCGACAGGGGCTTTTTCTTCTCTCGCCCTATCTCCATAGGTGTACTGCTCGTCTATTGAACAAAATCTAGCGACCGTGGGACCTTCAAGAGGCTTTATTTCAACACTTCCCTTACTGCCCGAAACAACAAGCTGTCGTCTGCCAAAGCCATTGACCTCAACGGCGCTTGCGCGCACAAGGGCCGTGCCCTTGTCATATTCAAAAACGGCGCAAGCATTATCGGGAAAATCTACACCGTCAAGACCTGTATTTTTGCTGAAGGAGTGTATTTTGTTCGGCACACCCATAAAGAGATATACAAGGTCAACCATATGGCAGCCGAGGTAAAGCATATCGCCGCCGGGAAGATGGGACATCCACTCTCTCTTGTCTGCAGGGTGGCAGGTATTCATAAAAGCATCAACGGCTAAAATTTCGCCTAAATCGCCCCGCTCTTTCAGTTCAAGAGCCTTCTTTACCATATAATTATATCTGTACATATAACCCATCTGAAATACGAGTTTTTTCTCTTTCAAGGTGGAAAGAAGCTTTTTGTAAGCAGCTATATCAGTTCCGGCTGCCTTATCCATATGCACGTGCCAGCCCTTGTCAGCACACTTTTGGGCATAGCTTACGAGGTCCAAGTCGTATGCTTCAACAATTGCCGCATCGATATCATCAAAGGCAAACATTTCCTCTTCAGTAAGCCTCGGAACATCGTTATATACGTCAAATTCCTTGAATTTATACTCCATTTCAGGGTTAGGCTCACACACTCCCACTATCTCGAAAATCTCGGGATACTGCTTAAGACATGCCAAAAACTGAGGGCTGTGGTCATGTCCTACTCCGTAATGAACAACTCTTATTTTCTTATTCATCTAAAAGGCTCCAATCAAACTGTACTCCTATGGGGAAATTCTTGTCAAAGGCGAGTCTTGAGAATACCTCCTCACACTCCTTTGGTGAATGACACTCGGATATCATAGGCTTGAAGTCAAGACGTCCTGATGCAAGAAGCTTTAATATTCTTCTAAGATCGTCCATTTCGGTATGGAAGCCCGGACGGGATTCTACATCAGGTCTTGCATTAGTATGAGCGCCAACAAGAGTTATACCCGGGAAATGTATCTTTCTGTAATAATCAACGGTGAAATCAGAGTCTCTGGTACAGCCAAGGAGCGAAACTCTGCCGAATCTCGCCATACAGTCAAGCACCTGATTGAGGGCTTCGCCTCTGCCTGTTACCTCAACGGCAATATTTGCGCCGCCACCGGTAATCCTCTTTACCTCACTGACAAAATTCTCAGCATAAGGGTCAAAAGCATAATCTGCCCCAAGCTTCATAGCAAGCTTTTGTCTTTCGGGATTTGGATCAACCGCAATTATTGGGGCAAGTCCCATAGCTTTAGCAAACTGAACGGCAAAAAGTCCAAGGATTCCGAGTCCTGAGATCAAAGCAGATTCTCCAAGCTCGGGATTTGTTTTTGTAAGTCCCGCGAGAGAAAATGTTGAAATAAAGCAAGTTGCCGCTTCGGAAAGTGAGACAGAATCATCAATTTTAGCAACCTTGTTCTCCGGAAAAATATTATAGCTTGCATGCTTGCTCCAAGCGCCTATTACTCTGTCTCCCGGCTTGAACGAGGTAACATTCTTTCCGACCTCCACTACTACACCCGAGGAGCAATATCCAACGGTTCTCGGGAAGTTTGCAACAGTATATTTTGCAGTAGGGTCAATATTAAGGTCACCCACAAGATTTGCCCGCTCTGTTCCCGCACTGATGGTTGAATAGGCAATTTTTACAAGCACTTCGTTGTCGGATAGCTCTTTTAGCTCTCTGTCAAGAAGCTTTGCAACATTTGGTTCGGTAAAAACGATTTGTTTGATTGATTTCATAACAATAAACTCCTACAAAATTGTTTTCCGTTTTAATTATAACACCGAAAAATGTATTTTCGAATATAATATAACACATTTTTCTTGTAATATCTTGCAATTTTCCAATTGATAATGTATAATCTTATTATCATAATAATTAGGAGAAAAACGTGAAATACGATATTTCAACAATAAACTATAGTTATCTGTCAGGGGCGAAAGATTTTAACGTTCCTATTTATAGACATGACGACAGATTGTTTCCTTTTGTTTCTTTGACATATGTAAACGAGGGCGAGTTCTATTGTGAATACGAGGGTGAAACATTTGTTGCGAAAGCTGGTGAAACCATGTATGTTCCCGAAAGCATTATGCACAACGTATTTACACTCACACAAGGTGTTGCAAGTTGGGGTCATATTTCTGCTACAAGTTATAAATACGACCTTATGAAAAACTCAAGAAAGCCCGTTGTTATTAAAGGCGAAAGCTCGGATATAATAAAGACGTGCCTTGATGAATTAGCCTTGATAGAATACGATTCCATTTACTCTCTGTATAAGCGCGACAACAGTATTTCAAGAATTTTTTGCGAGATATTCAAGTACACCAAGGTAAGCGAAATAAAACCCAAGCCTGATTGGTGCATAAAGCTTCAAGGATATATAACAGAGAATATAAAAGAAAAATTCAACCTTGACGATATTGCAAAAATGATGTTTATATCAAAAAGCAGTCTTTGCCATAAGTTCAAGGCGGAGACGGAAATGTCTCTTATGGATTATATTTTGCAGGAAAAGATTAAAGCTTCGTTCTATATGCTTTCCGACGGGTTAAATAATAGACAAATTGCCGAAAAGCTAAACCTTAGCGATGAATACTATTTTTCCAAACTTTTCAAGAAAACAGTCGGAATATCTCCCAAAGAATACAAGAAAATTTACATACAAAAATAGAAAAACTGCCACAAAATTCGTGGCAGTTTTTTATTATTTAGTTATCATCGCTATTATCAGAGGTATTCGATTCATCTTTCGATGAAGATGAATTATCCTCGTTTTTATCAGGTGCGGGGTCGATGTGACTCTTTCCGAAGATGTCACCAAGAACCTCGTCGGTAAGCTCCTCGCCGTTTTGCATTCTTTTTGCAAGCTCCTCGCGGCGAATACGCTCCTCTTCCTCGGCCTTTGCATTATTCTCGTGAGCGGTTTTATTTTCTTCCTCGCTCTTCTGCTGCTTTCTGAACGCAATATCCTCTATTGACTCAATGGTGGGATTTTCCATTTCCATTGCTGCGCGGAACTGTTCCTCATCCATTGATTCATTTTTAAGAAGAAACTCTGCTACAAAGTGAAGCTTATCTACATGCTCGGAAAGGATCTTTTTACATTCCTTATAGCAGGAAGAAATGATAGAACGAATTTCCTCATCAATATCAGCCGCGGTTTTCTCGGAATAGTTTTTACCGGATGAGAAGTCTCTTCCAAGGAACACCTCGTCAGACGAGTGTTCAGAACCGTAAAGAACCGTTCCAAGCTTTTCACTCATGCCGTATTTTGTTACCATATTTCGAGCTATCGAGGTCGCCTTTTGAATATCGCTTGCAGCTCCTGTTGAAATATCATCGAGAATTATTTCCTCTGCAACTCTTCCGCCAAGGCTCAAGATAATATGGTCTGTCATAGCATTCTTCGAGGTAGTCATTCTATCCTCGGTAGGAACGCTCAAGGTAACGCCGCCAGCATTTCCGGCGGGAATTATCGTGATAGCTTTCACAGGGTCGGTGCTCTTGCAATAGTAAGATGCTACAGCGTGACCTGCCTCGTGATAAGCGCAAAGCTTGTTGTCTGCTTCTGTCCTTACCTTCGTCTTCTTCTGAGGTCCGAGAAGAAGCTTCATGTAAGATTCTTCAATATCAACCATGCCGATGAGAGCCTTGTTTTGCTTTGCTGCACGAAGCGCTGCTTCATTCATAAGGTTGGCAAGCTCCGCGCCGGTGAAGCCGATGGTTGTTTGAGCAATTTTCTTAAGGTCAACGGTTTCCTCAAGGGGCTTATTTCGGCAGTGAACCTTGAGTATTTCTTCTCTGCCCTTAATATCGGGATAATTTACGGTAACTCGTCTGTCGAAGCGTCCGGGACGAAGAAGCGCAGGGTCAAGTATATCAGGGCGGTTAGTAGCCGCCATAACTATCACACCGGAATTAGTACCGAATCCGTCCATCTCAACAAGAAGCTGGTTAAGGGTCTGCTCTCTCTCGTCGTGACCGCCGCCAAGACCTGCACCCCTGTGACGTCCTACTGCATCTATCTCATCAATAAATATTATGCTTGCAGGAGTTTTTCTCGCATTGTCGAAGAGATCTCTTACACGTGATGCACCAACACCGACGTACATTTCAACAAAGTCTGAACCGGAAATGGAGAAGAACGGAACGCCCGCCTCACCCGCAACAGCCTTTGCAAGCAGGGTTTTACCTGTACCGGGAGGGCCTACAAGAAGAACGCCTCTCGGAATCCTTGCACCAAGCTTAACGAATTTTTCAGGGTCTTTAAGGAATTCAACAACCTCTTCAAGTTCCGCCTTTTCTTCATCTGCGCCTGCAACATCGGCAAATTTTACGGAATTTTTATCATTTACAGCAACCTTTGCTTTTGATTTAGAGAAAGAACCTATCTTTCCGCCTGCACCGCCGGACGTTTGCTTCATGATAAAATAGAAGAATGCTATAAATACAACCGCTGTGATAATATAAGGAAGATACATCAAGAACCAAGGTGTTTCCTCGGCGGCTTGATAATCGTACTCGGTAAGTCTTGAGTTTTCATCTTTAAGCTTAGCTGCAGCAATCTCGTTGATCTCCTCGATCTGCGTGTTGTAGCTGAACTTATAAGAATACTCGGTGACTGCGGGCTTTCCTTGACTATCAAGCTTGAAAGTAGGATTACCTTGTTCGTCAAGAATATATCCGCCGTTGTTATCCTTTGCATATTCGAGCGCTTTGAGGGTAATGACGCTGTTTTCATCAACAACAAATGATGTTACAAGATCCTCATCAAACATCTTTATGATATCGCTGTAAATAAATTCGTCTTCGTTATTCGCGGTAGAAAATACCGAAACCGCAAATATTACAGCTCCTACCATTAAAACGAGCAGGAGTATGCTCTTAAAATTTGCCTTCATTAAGTATTGCCATGCCTTTCTGTAAAAAACCTAACTGTATATTTATATTATTGCTCTTATGCGATATTTTATGATTTATATTCCGAGCCTGAATGTAATCTGTAATCAGGAAGCTCCTCCGACTTGCCGATAGCCAGCGCAACGTAGCGCGGAGCTTTCTCGGATTTAGACCGTATGTCGTCGCGAACACCAAAACCCGGCACCCATACAACTCCTTTATCATCACAAAGAAGCGGTATACTATCTCTGACACTTTGGGGAATTTTGCGATCAGAATATAGCTTCTTTATTTTTCGGGTAATGCCGCCGTAAAAAACGGTGTCACCGTCACGGCGAGGCCTTAAATACAAATTCCCTTCTATTATAGCAGAAGAAATATCAGCGTATATTGAAATTTTGTAAATATTTAACGACTCTTTATCTAATTTTTCATCAAAAACGAAAAAATCAGCATCAAAGCCCGAAAGCTCATTCTTTCCGGAAAAAATTTCAAAGCGATAATCGTATTCTTTTTCATTTCGGCTCGAAACTATTTTGCAAATCCCGGCTTCCGCAACAAATCTTTTACCACCCGGAAACGAATAAGAAAACTTATCGCTTCTTTTTATAAGATCGTATATGTCATCAATGATAACAGATGAAAGCGATGCCCCATCGGAAAGTATAGAGACAACTCTGATAAAAACAGCCTTATGAAGCGATCTGAGAGCGCAAAGCGTTATAGGATCGTTGTCCCTAATAAATTTCTCCGCAGTAAGATTGATAAAATCATCATCACATCTAAGATTTGATGAAAGTCTTGTTGCCATGTCTACCACGGATTCAAATTTCGACTCAAGTCTTGACACGATCTCATTGCGCAAAAAATTACGCTTATAATCATTTTCAAAATTGGTTTTATCCGTTACGTATGATATACCGGCAAGTTCGAGCGTACGGACTATTTCCGCCTTCTTGACGTATATCAAAGGTCGTATAATATTATCCCTTATCGGAGGAATACCTGCCGCCCCACGAGTGCCTGTGCCTCTGGTAATATTTGAGAGAACAGTTTCGAGATTGTCATTAGCATTGTGTGCCACGGCAAGAGCCTTGATATCATTTCTGCCACTTATTAAGTCGGCAAATTTAGAATATCTCACATTTCTGGCGCACTCTTCAAGTCCTTCACCTGTTGCCTTGGAGATTTTTGGAACATTGATTTTTTCACTTACAAACTCTATACCCAACGATTCACATAGCTTTGAAGAAAACTCTTCATCTTCGTCCGCAGCTTCGCCGCGTATCATGTGATTGACGTGCAATGCCGTTATATTGAAAAAACGAGTTCTTCGCCTATATTCAAGCAAAAGACAAAGCAACATTACCGAATCCGCGCCGCCGGAAAGTCCGATCAAAACACCGCCTTCTATAAGAGGCTGCATATTAAAATCCGAAATTGCACGAAGAAACTCGGAAAAAACTTTACTCCCCGACTCTGATGAAAACAGCTTATCAAGCCTATCCATTGTTGTAATCATCTTCAAGGGTTCTGAATTTTGTAAACTGTCCAATCCAGCCCATCTTTACATTGCCCACAGAGCCGTGACGGTTTTTAGCAACTATGACCTCTGCCGTATTAGCGCTTTCAGCCGCTGCTGCATCGTCACCCTGTGCTCCGCTTATGTCCTTGTAATACTCGTCTCTATACAAGAAAAGAACAATATCGGCATCCTGCTCGATAGAACCCGAGTCTCTTAAGTCCGCGAGAGTAGGACGCTTACCCGCTCCTGGCCTTGATTCCGTACCACGGTTAAGCTGAGCGCAGCAAACAATAGGAATACCAAAATCCTTTGCCATTATCTTCAAATTTCTCGAAATTTCTCCAACCTGTTGCGCTCGGTTATCGGTATTTGCCGTGGTTTGCATAAGACCGATATAATCTATGACTACAAGTCCGAGATTCGGAAGTCTTCTGAGCTTTGATTTCATTTCAGCCGTTGTGATTGCCGAAGTGTCGTCAATATATATATCGGCTCCGGAAAGAGAGGTAACCACCTGGGCAATGTTTTCCCAATCCTCGTTTTTAAGCTCACCCGTTCTAAGACTTCTGGAGTCAACTAATGCCTCACTGGAAATAATACGTGTAACAAGCTGCTCGGCAGACATCTCAAGAGAAAATATAGCCACGGTTTTTCTGGTCGATTTTGCAACGTTCGTAGCAATATTAAGTGCAAACGAAGTCTTACCCATACCGGGACGTGCGCCGACGATAACAAGATCGCCCTTACCCATCTGTATAAGCATTTTATCAAGACCAGAAAAGCCCGTTTTAGTACCTGTTACAGCGCCCTTGGTCTCCGAAAGCGTTTCTATATCCTGATAAACGTTCTGTAAAACGTCGCGAATGTGGCGAAGCTCCTTGGAATCGTTATTATGCGATATATCGAATATTTTCTGTTCGGCACTATCTATAATTACTCTTACTTCCTCAGACTCGCCGTAAGCATCGTTGCTTATCTCATCACATACACCTATGAGTCGGCGAAGAGTGGACTTATCCTTAACTATTTTTGCATAGTCCTTGACATTTGCCGCAGAAGGCACGGACTCCGCAATAAGAGTGACATACTGTATGCCGCCCGCTTCATCGCGGTATCCCTCCTCCACCAGCGCGTTAACGAGAGTAACCACATCAATTGTCTTACTCTTTGCATACATCGCAAGCAGTGTGGAATATATATGCTTATGCTCCGCAAGATAAAAATCCTCTGCGGTTATGACACCGCTTACCTTATCAAAGGCATCGGGACTGACTATTATAGAACCAAGCAGCGCCTGCTCGGCTTCTATTGAAACAGGCATTTGCCTGATAAGATTGCTTGTACTGTCCATATCGGATCATTCCTTTCGTAAGCCTTATGGCTTATTGATGAACGTAAACCACAAATTTTGCGCTTATGTCTGCCAGTATTTTTAATTCTACAGAATACTTACCGTATGCCTTTATGTTCTCTTTCATAACTATCTTACGCTTATCAACGTCGATAGCAAGTTTCTTTTTAAGCTCCTCTGCTATATCTTTAGCCGTTACAGAACCGTAAAGTCTTCCGTCGGCGCCATGATCCATAACTATCTCAATCTCGACATCCTTTATTTTTTCAGCAAGAGCCGCTGCAGCCTTTCTGTCCTCGCTTATTCTGAACTGCTTTGCCTCCTCTTTGCTTTTAAGCTCGCTTGTAGCCTTCGCATCAGCGGGTACAGCCTTCTTCTGCGGGAAAAGGAAGTTCCTTGCGTATCCGTCAGAGACCTCAACAATTTGATCCTTCTTTCCCTGTCCCTTAACGTCACAGAGTAAAATTACTTTCATTTTTATATCTCCAATCTACTTATTAACAAAATTAAACCGGGTTAAGATCGAGATACTCGTCAATGCTCTTCTTAAGAGTCTCAAGCACCTCGTCGATGGAATCCGAAACCACCTGCGCACCAGCAACGTCAAAGTGACCGCCGCCGCGGAGCTTCTCAAGGATCAGCTGCACGTTGATCTTACCGGTGGAACGGCCGGAAATGTGAATCTGCTCGCCAATGCGAACGAGAGTGAATGCCGCATAAACACCGCGAAGGGTGAGCATCTTATCCGCCGCCTTTGAGGCGATGACACGGTAGGTCTCGTCGGTATTACCCTCGCAGCATGCAAGTGCGATAAGGTTCTTATACATAACGATAGACGTATGGAATCTCGCCCCCTTGGAAAGATCCTCGGGAGCCGCCTTAAAGAGATTGTATACGTCGGTGGGGTTTGCACCTGCGCCGCGGAGATACTGTGCCGCGCCAAAGGTACGTGTACCGGTATTTCTGGTAAACTGCTTGGTATCAAGAAGAATACCCGAAAGAAGTATATCTGCCTCCTCCTTGAGAAGGTTCTGAGAGCTTACTGCACTCTCAAGCATCTCGGATACAA
>JAZOAA010000083.1:0-4579 GCA_045595265.1 Eubacteriales bacterium | reverse complement strand
TTCAATCTCTGCACAGATTTCTGCAAGTGCCGCCTTTGCTTCAGCGATCTTTGCCTCTACCTCTGCAATCTTTGCCTTTATTGCTTCAATAGCTGCCTCTACCTCGGCTACTGCCGCCTCAAGCTTTGCTATCTCTGCCTCAAGCGCTGCGATAAGCGCCTCTTCTACTGCGGTGAGCTCATCCTCTGCCTTTGCAAGAAGCTCTGCAAGCTCTGCGCGCTTCTCTGCAAGAAGTGCTTCAAGTGCTGCCTTTGCCTCTCCTGCCTTCTCAGCAAGTGCTGCGTTAAGTGTTTCAAGCTCTGCCTTAAGTACGGGGATAAGCGCCTCTATCTCTGCCTTTGCTGCTGCAAGGCCTTCTTCAATCTTTGCGGTTACTCCAAGCGTGTCAGCATAGAGCTTAACAAGTTCCCATGCCTCGTCGCCATACTCTTTAACAAGGTCTGCGAGTGCGAGAAGAACTTCCTTCGGATTTTCCATTACGTACTCAACAGCTGCCTTGCCGTAATTATCATATATGTAGGTAAGAACCTCGAGAACTACCTCTTTGTTTTCAACAAGAAGGTTCTTTATCTCCTCGCCGTAGGTTACGATGAAGTCGATAACCTCCTCGGGATTATTCATAAGGTAGTCATAAACGTCAGCCGCTACCTCGGGGAAGTTTGCAACAACGTACTCGAAGATGCGGATAGCGATCTCTGCGTAGTCAACCTTAATAACCTCTTCGATGAAGTCCTCAACTCTGTCCTCAACGTCCTCAAGGAAGTCACGAACGAGAACCTCAACCTCCTCGATTATCTCGGGAAGTCTGTTATCTATAACAACGCCAACCTCTGCTGCAAGCTCTATAATAGTATCCATCTGCTCAACGAATACTATTACAAGCTCGGTAAGAGTATCTCCAAGAGCATCAAGAGTAGATGCGTCACCGTTCTCGATGACCTCTGCCATAAGGTTAAGAGTTACAACAGCCTCGTCAATTACCTTGATGAGAGCCTCTGTAAGCTCCTCGAGCGCAGTCTGTTCGCTGCTTGCCGCAACTGCCATTACGCCGCCGTCGGGGATAAGCTGTGCCTTAAGAGCCTCAAGCTCGGCAATAATGCCGTCAATAGTGTCTACAACCATTGCAATGTAGCCCTGCTTCTCTGCATAGTCGTATGCAAGCTTGAATGCATCGTCATAGTACTCAAGAACAAGGTCGATAACGTTCTCGATAACTATCTCGTAACCCTTGGTGCCGTTCTCATAAGCCGCAATAACAGCTTCTGCAATTTCTGCGCAGCCCTGCTTGTTGGGGTGAGCGTAGAATGCATTACCGATAAAGGTACGAACACCGTATGCCGCAAATGTGTTCATAAGAGAAACATCAATGTTGTTCGCAACAGCAAGTTCCTCCCAGAAGTTATCCTCAACGATTACGCGTTCAAACGTTCCGTAGGTATTGTTGTTGCCGTAATAATTTTTCTGTATGTAATCATACTCACCGAATCTGTTACATTCCGCAGTAACCGCATTACCTATTGCAGCCATACCGGTATTACTTACAGTGCCCCAGTCACCGCCTGCGAGACAGCCGAAGTCAATAACATTTAGTTTCGCCGCAACCTGAAGATATTTAGCAATAGCATCAATTGCGATAAGCTGCATATTATAAAGATCATTGCTTACGGTATAGGTGACAAGCTTGCCATTTTCATCAAAAATGAAAGGTTCAAGAGACGCCAACATATTTCCACCGTTATACATTCTCCAGCAATTGATCATATCTTGGTCAAGAGTGGTGGGATCACCGTTGTACTCTGCGAGCTGATCAATGAAGAAAGTAACATGCTGATCCTCGCTTACGTTAGCAAAGAACGTATTTTTAGCATGCTTGGAAAGAACAGCGGTATAGGTGTTAGCCGCGCTGATAACAGCATTAACTATATCACCGAGAGGAATTTCCATATCAATGCCGGGGATGGTAGCCACAAGACCTTTCATAAGGTTCTGAATACTTACGGTAACTACGGTAACGTCAGGATTTGATTCGAAAATCTTATCCATAGCTTTATCGTAATTTACGCAGTAAGCAACAAGGCAGTATGCAAGAGCGTCGATGATATGCTCTGCACCAAAGCTTTCGAGCTGTGCGAACATCTCTTCGCCGATTTTTTCTTTTACAAGCTCAAAGATATAAGCCTTGCCTTCTTCATAATACTCCGCAATCTCGGGATCGAGATCGGAAATAGGCTCGTTATAGTCACCATTAACTACCCTTCCGGAAAGATAGATGCCGAAATTGTTCGTTCCGCAGTCCCAAACGATAACATTAGCATTTGCTACGTCTTGCTGGTAAACCTTGCGAAGAGCCGCAAAAGCTTCGTCGAAAGTAATGCTATCATACATAGGATCGTTAACATTTTCAGAAATATTTGTCCAACCGTTAAGCTCTGCATATGCAAGCTTACCCGCACCATAGAACCAGTTTTCGCTACTGTCATCGCCAACACCAGGAACATCATAGAAACGCCAATCAGTATAAGCATCACCTGCATATGTATTATCAAGAAGCACGCGAATCTCTTCCGCTCTCATAGAGCTCATCGCAAGCTGATCGATGCTTACATTGTAGCCCTGCTCGGTAAAGTATTTAACGAGAAGGTCAGGATAGCTTCCCTTGGGAACTCTCTTATAACCGTAAACATTAAAGTCATCTTTTTGACCAAAGTCGGTCGCATCATCGGGAAGGTAACCCTGAATACCAAAGCCGTTTACGTTAGATGCACCGAAGGTGACAAGATTGAGATCTTCCTTCTCGCCGGCAGCACCGGAGTTGTCATCAATCGCGGAATCAACTGCCATAACGGTGGGCGCCAGGATGCTGAAGAGCATACAAACAAGCACGAGAACCGAAACAACAGAGCTTCTGAGATTTCTTGCTGAGTTTTTCATTGTCTTTTTCCTTTCTTAAATAGAAAAATAATGTATTGCTTATTTATAATAATATGCGCGGGCGGCGCGTACCGCTACGCACGTTAAAAAAGAAGGTGAAATTCGCACCGACGTGCAGACTAAATATTTTTTGTATAAATAGAATACTGTAAAAATGTCGATTTGTCAAGCATAAATATATAGGGTTAATAAAAATGTTACATTTTACGAGCAAATTAGACATATTTTTGAATTTATTTTTATTTTTTGCCAATTATATACAAAACCTTTGAGGAAAAAATTGGAAACGACAATTTTAAGCAAGGGAAATTCATTTTTTCACGACGAAGTCATCATCAGTCACTCTGTGACTGAGCCGCAGCGAGACGGGGGACCGCTTGCGGTGAATGAGGTGTAATTTTAGCCAAAATCGCCTTTCGGAGTCCACCTCATCCGACCTTTTCGTCTAAAGCCTCAAAGCCCACCTTCTCTTCCTTAGAGAAGGCTCGGGCGCCGTCATTTCTCATTAAAAAAACGGCTCCCGTTGCGGAGAGCCGTTTTAATAATTATATGGTAGCGTTACTCGATAGGTGTCCAGCCGCCAAGGTCGAGGTTATCACCTACACCGTCGCCTTTATCTTTTCCGCCATTTTGGCCTTGTTCGGAGTCTGACGGCGAATCTTCACCGTCAAAAAACAGTCCGGATGTTACTGCGAATGTAATCGAAAAAACCAGCACAAATGCCAAAACAAGCGCGGTAATGTAAATTATAGTTTTCATTTTCGGGTTATTTGGTTCATTCATAGCTGTTTTCTCCAAATTTTTGGTAACACGTTTTTTGCGCATTAAGAGCGCAGAAAGCATCATCCTCATCCACCGCCAAAGGCGGTCCCCCTTCTCGTTGCGACTCGGTCACAGAACGGCTCTGACGTTATTAACGTCATTCACTACCGTCCTGCCGCTTCGCTACCCTATCTTGGGGAAGGCTATACGCCTCTGCAAAATTGATAGAGCAGAAATTTTGCAAGACAAGGCAAATCAAGCGCGAAGCCCGATGGCATAGTTACCTATGTCGAGGGCGACAAGTCGCAGATTTAACGCGGTATTGCGAAATTTATGCCTATCAAGGCTGTTTGCCAAAGTATGCCTGTATTCCTCCGTCAACGTAGAGGATCTGACCGTTTACGAAGTCGGATGCATTAGATGCGAGGAATACTGCGGGGCCTGCAAGGTCCTCGGGATCGCCCCAACGGCCTGCGGGAGTCTTGGTATCGGTGATAAAGCTATCGAAGGGATGCTTTGAGCCGTCGGGCTGCTTTTCTCTTAAGGGTGCGGTCTGGGGGGTTGCAATGTAGCCGGGGCCGATGCCGTTACACTGAATGTTGTACTGACCGTACTCTGAAGCTATGTTTCTGGTGAGCATCTTAAGACCGCCCTTTGCGGATGCGTATGCGGAAACGGTTTCACGTCCAAACTCACTCATCATAGAAGTCGGATGTAGCCATGTCGTTCTGTGAGCCAAGGAGTTGTGGGCTTGGATTGTCTTCCTAAGACCGCTTGGCCTACGACTTGAAACCGTTTCCGCATACGCATCCGCAAAGGGCGGTCTTAAGATGCTCACCAGAAACATAGCTTCAGAGTACGGTCAGTACAACATTCAGTGTAACGG
>JAZOAA010000082.1:0-5921 GCA_045595265.1 Eubacteriales bacterium | reverse complement strand
ACCGCTTGGCCTCCGACTTCCTTCGATAGCAATAATACGAAGCGTTTCGCCTTCTTCAAAAACGTCATTTTCAGCAGTTCCGCGCGCAGACCAAAGCTGACCGTTAATTCTGACCTGACCGCAGCCCGCATAATTATCTATTTTTTCAGTAACTGTACACTTCTCTCCAACAACAGTTTCCAAACTGTTGTTTTTCAAGCCGCAACCTTTACGTTTCAGAAGTGTATAAGCGATAGCAATAATCATAATAATCAAAAGTAAGATTATAAAAATCCAGATATCCATAAAAACCTCACAGACATTTCTTTTAATATAATAACATAGATTTATCATTATGTCAAGCAACGCAGAGTTATTTTCCAAAAAGACCGCTTTCAATTTGCAAAAAAGCATTCATAACGCACCAAAAGCGCTTTTTTTGTAAAAAAAGACTTGACAAAACGAAAAAGATATAGTATTATATAGCAGGTATCAGCATTTGAAAAATAACAAAGGAGGGTAGTATATGTTTGAAACCTTAAAGAATTTTATGGCTGAAGAACTCAATGTTAATCCTGATTCTATTACTATGGAAGCAGAGCTTTCCGGCGATCTCGGCATAAATTCTCTCGAGCTTGCAGACCTTGTTTACGCCTGTGAAGAAAAATTCAATGTTGTAATCGAAGACGAGGATCTTCATAATTTCAACACCGTTGGCGATGTTGTTCGTTATCTTGAATCCAAGGTTTAATTTTGTAATATAATTAAAGAGTTAAAGGTTGCCGCAGTTTTCGCTCGGCAACCTTTAATTTCAATTTTATAGCTTAACGTATACATCGTCAAAGCTTATATTATTCTTTTGCTCGAAAATACGCGGATATTTATTAATTAAAAATTCCGACTCCGTAGATGATAAATCAAAGCTTTCTTTGGTTGCGTAGAACTGTATAAGCCCTTCATTCTTCATCGATTTTAAGATACGTATAACAGATATTTTTGCTTTTTTATCCTGACCTTCGTCGTTGTCGGGCATTTTTATCATTAAAAGATCGTCTCCGCGCGCTCTTGTGGTTGCAACCGCATATCTAAGCTCGGTAATAAGCGAATCGAGGTCTTTACCCTCCGGAATAATAGTTTTATAATTCATGTTCTGTTCCCTTAACATTTTATCATATATATATTAACACACTTCTTTCAAAAAGTAAATACGTGAGGAAAAAATATGTTTGATTCACAAAAAAATGATGATATAAAAAATCCAATGGCAAGAAAAAAACTTGGCACAGTTGCAGGGATTGTCGGAATTATTGTCAACATAATATTGGCTGCTGCAAAGTTAATAGCGGGAATTTTTGCTCATTCCGCATCAATAACAGCAGACGCGATAAACAACTTATCGGATGCGGGTGCATCTCTTATTACCTTTATAAGCTTTAAGATATCATCAAAGCCCGCTGATAAAGAACATCCGTTCGGACACGCGAGAATGGAATATATTTGCTCCATAGTCGTTTCGTTTCTGGTCTTGCTTGTCGGATTTGAACTTCTTGCTGACTCATGTGCGGTACTTATAGGAATTAAAAGGCATACAGAGCCAAATTTCAGCTTTCCTACTATTGTGATCCTTATTCTTTCTATTGTACTAAAGCTATGGCTTGGATTTTTCTACAATTCTGTAAGTAAAAAAATAAATTCAAAGGTAGTTTTAGCTTCCGCCGCCGACTCTTTTCTTGACTGTCTCTCCACTTCGGCTGTATTCATAACCGCAATTATTGTAAAAGCGAGCGGATTAATTATTCTCGACAGCATTGTAGGTATTATAGTATCAGCTATGGTCATCGTGGCAGGCGCTAAGATACTTAACGAAACCAAAAACGCGCTTCTTGGAGAAGCGCCCGTACAAGAAACTACGGATGCTATGATGGCAATAATAGAAGAATATCCCGAAATATTGGGAATCCACGACCTTATGGTACACAATTACGGTCCGGGACGCTTCATTGCATCATTTCATGCAGAGGTTGACGGCAAAAAAGATATATATCATCTGCATGATATGATAGATACGGTTGAGCGAGTGATAAAAAAACGACTCGATATTTTATGCACCATACATATGGACCCAATAGTTACCGACGACGAGGTAGCTAACGAGCTGAAAAACTTTTTAATAACAACCCTAAGCGAGGCGGGGCTCTTTTATCCAATACACGATTTCAGAACCGTGATAGGCAAAACACATACCAACCTTATTTTTGACATTGTAGTTCCCTATGATGAAAAGGAAAATGAATCGGAAATAAAGAGAAAAATCCAAGACATCGTGTCCGATAAGTGTCAGAATCATTTCTGTATCATCACCGTAGACAGAGGATAAACATAAAAGAAATCAAGCTTTTCGCTTTTCGCGTTTCTGCCCTTAATTATCAACCCTATTCAGCACTTCTCCGTTAAAGAACGACTTAATATTGTCGATAATGATATTAAGACAGCGCTCCCTCGCTTCATACGCACCCCACGCTGCATGAGGGGTTAAAAGAACGTTCGGCAATGATTTTATTTCATTGTACGGGTGGTCTTTACCAAACGGTTCGGTAGAATAAACGTCACAGCCGAAGCCGGCTATTTTTCCGTTTAGAACCGCATCACTGATATCCTTCTCATTCACCACCGCACCCCTGGCAGCATTAACAATAACCACGGAGCGCTTCATCAAGGCAATTCTTTCCTTATTAATTATTGCGCGCGTCAGGTCGGTCAGCGGACAGTGAATAGTAATTATATCGCTTTCGCAGCAAAGAGTGTCGATATCAACGCATCTTACTCCTTCAATTTCGGTTCTTTTATTAACTAAAAGCTGCGCTCCAAATCCCTCGGCAATGCGTCCGACCGCTTTCCCTATTCCTCCGTAGCCTATTATTCCCCATTTTTTACCGTAAAGCTCATGGTACACCGGGACAAGCCTGTTGGCGATTCCGGAGTCGGTATATTCCCCGCTGCGCACAAACTCATTGTATTCACGAATATGAGTAAAAAGCGAAAGCGCCGTTGCGACGGTGAATAGCGCAACACTCTCCGAAGAATACCCGGGAACGTTGCATACACCTACACCGTATTCTCTTGCAGCTTTAATATCAATATTATCATATCCTGTTGCAAAAACGCATATCAGCTTCAGCCTTTCAGCGCATTTCAGCACCTGCTCGGTTACTTTTATTTTATTTACTACAAGCACGTCCGCATCTTTGACACGCTCGCATACCTCGTCTTGCGCAGTAGCATCGTAAATAATCGTGTTACCAAGGCTATCCAGGCGTGATATCGGTGTATCCTCGCCCAGTGAGGCTCTATCAAGCAAAACTATGTTCATAGTTATGACCGTTCCTTTCTTTGATAGGTCGTTAATTTATATTCAAACTTAAATCCGTAACAATTTTAACGAGTATATTATACTATTTTTAATTGCTAAAGTCAACATTATATAAAAATAAGAAATATTTTTCAAAAACCTCTTGACAACAGATGAAAATAATGGTATAATGTCTGTACCTCTGTCGGAGGGCTTTTTTTGTGCGCAAATTTGGGACTAGCGTACACCCTTCGCCATTGAGGGAGGTATTCAACGGGTTTTGCCCGAATTCTACTAGGAGGTGCCGATATAATGAGAGTCAAAATTACACTCGCATGCTCAGAATGCAAGCAAAGAAATTATGACACGAAGAAAAACAAGAAGAACGATCCCGACAGACTTGAAATGAATAAGTATTGCCGTTTCTGCCGCAAACATACTTTGCACAAGGAAACAAAATAATTTCGAGAGGATAACGAGATGGCTGATGAAAAGAAAAACCTCACTACCGATGCTGCATCGGATAAGGAAGAGGTTAAAACAAAATCTGCGAACAAGAAGCCTAACTTCATAGTTCGTATGTGTTCCAAGCTTGTTAAATTCATCAAGGATACGAAGGGCGAAATGAAAAAGGTCGTCTGGATGTCTCGCTCTGATGTTTTTAAGAGCTTCAAACTTGTTATAGTTACGGTTGTAGCCGTAGGTCTTGCTATCGCTCTTATTGATGTTGTTTCTTCATTTATCATCAATACTATAGCAGGTCTTATCGGTTAATTAAAAAATGAGTAATATTAACGAAAAAAACATTGGTCCCAGATGGTACGTTGCTCATACTTACACCGGCTATGAGAACAAGGTAAAAGACAGTATCGAAAAAATAGTTGAAAACCGTGGTCTCGGACACCTTATCTATGACATCAAGGTTCCCGTAGAGGAAACTGTTGAAAAAAATGATAAGGGTGAAGAAAAGATTATCGAAACCAAGCTATTTCCCAGCTACGTCTTTATCAAAATGACCATGAATGACGAATCCTGGCACGTTGTTAGAAACATCACAGGCGTCACGGGCTTTGTAGGTCCCGGGTCAGAGCCTACCCCGCTCACCGATGCTGAAATCGAAATGTTCAATGTTGAAGTCATTTCCGAAGAATTCAAGCTTAAGATCGGTGACAAGGTTAAGGTTGTTTCGGGTATTTTCGAAGGATACTCCGGTACACTTCAGGAAATCAGTGATGACAAAAAATCGCTTACGATACTTGCTGTTACTGAAAGACGCGACATTCCTATCATGGTTGAAACCAAGGATGTTGCTTTGGCGGAATGATTATTCCCCGCACTTTTAATGCTTCGCTATGAAGCACTCGTGGGAGGGAGAAAAATATTCTTAATTCTCCCGATTTCAATTACCACATTTGGAGGTTATTAATTATGGCTAAGAAAATTCAAGGTTACATTAAGTTGCAACTTCCTGCAGGCAAGGCTACTCCCCAGCCTCCCGTAGGTCCCGCACTCGGTCAGTACGGTGTTTCTATCCCTAACTTCACCAAGGAGTTCAACGAGAGAACAAAGAATGATATCGGTCTTATCATCCCCGTTATCATTACCGTATACGCAGACCGTTCGTTCACTTTCATCACAAAGACTCCTCCCGCAGCAGTTCTTATCAAGAAGGCTGCAGGCATAGAGCCCGGTTCCGCTGTTCCTAACAAGACCAAGGTTGCATCTCTTACAAAGGATCAGGTTCGCAAGATTGCAGAAACCAAAATGCCCGACCTCAATGCCGCTTCTATCGAAGCCGCTATGAGCATGGTGGCAGGTACTGCTCGTTCAATGGGCATTACCGTAGAAGAGTGATAGGAGGACATACAGATGGCTAAATTAGGTAAAAAGTATAAAGCAAGCGCAGAGCTTGTTGATAAAGCAAAGCTTTATGATGTAGACGAGGCTATTGCACTCGTTTGCCAGACCGCAAAGGCAAAGTTTGACGAGACTGTTGAGATTCACATTCGCTTGGGTGTTGACTCCCGTCACGCAGACCAGCAGGTTAGAGGCGCTATCGTCCTCCCCAACGGTACAGGTAAGACTGTCAGAACCCTTGTTTTCGCTCGCGGCGACAAGGCAGAGGCTGCTCTTGCAGCAGGCGCTGATTACGTAGGCGCAGAAGATATGGTACAGAAGATCACTACCGAGAACTGGTTCGACTTCGACGTTGTTATCGCATCTCCTGATATGATGGGTGTTATCGGTAGACTTGGTAAGGTGCTTGGTCCTAAGGGACTTATGCCCAACCCCAAGGCAGGAACTGTTACTCCCGACGTTGCTAAGGCTGTTCAGGAAGCTAAAGCTGGTAAGATCGAGTACCGTCTTGACAAAACCAACATCATTCACTGCCCCATCGGTAAGGCATCCTTCGGTGCAGAAAAGCTCACCGAGAACTTCAACACTCTCGTTGGCGCTGTTATCAAGGCTAAGCCCGCTGCTGCAAAGGGTCAGTACATCAAGAGCTGCGTTGTAGCAACTACGATGGGCCCCGGCGTTAAGGTTAACTACGCTAAGCTTGGCTAATTTTAATAATTCAAAAATCCGTGTCATC
>JAZOAA010000081.1:0-10020 GCA_045595265.1 Eubacteriales bacterium | reverse complement strand
CTTTTGTAAAGTCGACTCTATACAATAAAAATAACCTCTCATTTACGAGAGGTTCTTTTTATTTCAACCGGTCGAAACGGCGATTGTAGCTGAAAATCAGCGCTTTGAGTTAGGCTTCGATTTCGCGGTTTTCTAGCGCCGCAAGCGCCTCGCGAAAGGCTCTGGCCGCGGTAAGACGTTCTTCCTCGTCCTCGCTCTCAAGCATGGGAAGAAGAGTACGGTATACCTCGCCTTTGACGGTCATATCACGCTTAAAGTGCTCTGTTCCATAGAGGGGCATCGTCTTATCTACTATCTCGAAGGAATACAGTCCGAAAGCATCTGTATCGAGGTTCTTGGGTACTATAAAGCGAGGATCAACGTAGCCGGTAAGGATTATCTTCAGGGCGGTTTCTGCGCTGTATTTATTCTCCGCCACAACTTTGCTTATCCGATTCACTATTTCGTTATTGGTGTTTACTCCGGTAATATCTATCGTTTCAGTCTTAAAGACTATTCTGCCGAAGGTCATATTTTTAGCATCTATGGATAACTCGCCCGCGTTATATTTTATAGTAATGAGTTTAGCTCCGCCTAGACCCGGATCATCAAAACCGACCGACTCAAGAGCGCCGGCATAGCCGTACATAGAGTCACCGAGATTTACAAACTCCGTTCCCTCATGGCGCGAGCCGAGAGCGTAATAATCTGCACCAAAGCTGCGAAGATGCGCGGAGGGAAGAGGACAGACGTCAGAGTCGATAGCTCCGTCAAGGTCACCGTATCCGCAAACGATATTCACTCTCGCACCGTCGTTAACCTCTTTCTCAAACAGCGGACTTTCCGTAAAGCTCTCACCCATAAATGCCCAGCCGTATACCGAGAGATGATCCTCGTCAAAATCAAAGCGCGTAAGCTTATCCTGCGCGAAAATATAACAGTTCTCGGGAAGTCTGCCGGAGCTGTATATAGAATTGCCGTCATAGCAGTCGCACTTGCCGGGCGCTATTATAAAGGTTGTATCAGGGCAATTGCGAAACTCACGGATAAGAAGGTCAACGGTAGCACCCGTTGCATATTTATTATCAAAAAGGTCGCCGCTTATAAGAACGTAGTTTACACCGCTGCCTCTGACGTATTCCATCATACGCACAAAGCTATTTCTCAGTCCAAGCCTGCGCTCATCGCTCTTCTCGGGTACAAGACCTACGTATGGGGAGTCAAGATGGATATCGCTGCAATGCAAAAATTTCAGTCTCGGTATCTGATTTTTCTCTGTCATAAACATTCTCCGTTCCGCGACGTAGAACGCCGCCGTGCATTGTGATTGTTCTGTTGATAAACATTATAACATCTTTCGATCTTTTTTGCAAGTTTTTTTGATAAAAACTTGAAAAATCTATTGCAAAGCGTCAAAAAATATGATAAAATATACGTAGACAAAATTCAAGGCAGAAATTTTCTTTATCTGCCTTATTTATTAATATTATATAATTAATGTATAAAATAAGGAAGGTGCATCAAATGCTAGCTCTCGCGGTAAGAAACACGGCAAAGCTTGTAAGAGAAAAATCAAAGGCTGAAAATATAAGGCTCGGACGTCTTTTTACTAAAAAAGACACAGCGACTCTCATGGCAGACATGCTTAACATAGATGCCGGGAAGGCAGTATACACCGTACTCGACCCCGGCGCAGGAACGGGTATTCTCGCGGCTGCGGCGGTTGAGGCTATATGCAAGAGAGCGCCTCTTGCAAAGCAGATATTCGTAACCTGCTACGAAAACAACCCCGTCTTTCTCCCCATGCTTTACGACAACCTTGAGCGTATAAGAAAGAAGTGCCGCCACGACTTTGGCGTAAAGCTGTTCGTGACAGTATATGAGGAAAATTATCTCACTGATTCCAAAAAGCACTACACGGTTGATTTCTTCAATAACGTAGTGATGGACAAGTTTGATATCATTATTGCAAATCCGCCCCAAGACCTTATCGAAAAAGGCTCTGCCGAGGCGGAGACGGTAGGCGGAGTCACCCAGCTTAAAATAAATGCGGCTTATCTTTTCGCAAAGCTTGCAGCATCTCATCTTGAGGAAGGCGGAAGTCTCGTTACAGTTCTCCCCACCCAGGTTGCCAGTGCATCTCAGCTCACATCTTTCAGACAGGAGATGGCTGCAAAGCTCTCGCTCTCCGCGATACATCTCTTCGTCGCTCCGCAAAAGAATATCAAGCGTGCTGTTCCGCTAAAAAAGAATATTGTTTTAGCTTATGCTAACGCACCCCATAGTGAAACGATAAAAATTACAACCTCTACCGACAGCGGTAAGGAGCTTACGGCGCTTCCCCCTCTTGATTACGGCTTTGTCGTGGACGAGAAGGACGGAACACTCACTCTGCCAAAGAGCGTTGAGGACACCAACATCGTACGTCACATCTCCCGCCAGCCCGAGACTCTCTCCTCGCTGGGACTTAAGATGTCAACGGGTCTTGTTATCGACTCGAAGTGCGAGGGTCTTCTCTTCACCGAGCAGGTAAAGGGTTCTCTTCCCCTTATCCGCCCCAGCGCGATAAAGAATGGACAGATAAGCTTCCCCCAGCCTGTTAAGCGTCAGTACATAGCGCCCATAGACCAGCGCCTTATTCAAAAAAACAAAAACATGATAATCATTAAGCGCGTGCCCGCAAAGAGTGATGAGCGCTTCGTAAACTCGGCTATTTACATGGCGGCGCAGCTTCCCTCTTACAGATATATCAGCACACACAACAAGGTCAACTTCATTGACACCAAGGATAAGACGGACGAGCTTTCGCCAAGACTTGCATTCGGTCTCTTTGCACTCCTTAATTCAACGATATACGATAGATACATCTCGATAGTTTCGAAGTCTAAGCAGATAAACTCAAAGGAGATGAGAGACCTTCCCTTGCCTCCCCGAAATATCATTGAGAATATCGGTATGCGTCTTATGCAGTTAAGGCAAACGAACGTATCCGCTTGCGACAAGATAGTAAATCCCACGCTCCATATTATTGAAAAGTAAACCTAAAAAGCCGACTACCGTCGGCTTTTTTGTTAAATTAGAAATGTGAAATGAGAAATGAAAAATTGCTAAAGGTCGGAATTGTTCGGAAATATTGTGTTTTTCGCCGAATAAAAAAAACAATCTTGACTTTTTGCACGCGCGAGAGTATACTATTCACGATATTAATTATTTTGTTTTCAAGGAGAAAAGGCAATGTTTGAAAAAATTTCACCTGAGGCGGCGGGCATTTCATCCGACAAAATCGTAAAATTTATCGACAGAATTGAAAAGCGCGGTGCTATAATGCATTCCATGCTTATCATGCGTCACGGTAAGATACTTAACGAAAATTACTGGGCGCCCTTTGACAAGGATTTCTGTCACAGAATGTACTCGCAGACGAAGAGCTATGCAGCGATAGGTATAGGACTTCTTGAAGAGGAAGGAAAGCTCTCTCTTGACGATAAGGTGGTTAACATATTTCCCGATAAGATAGACGGAGAGATTTCTATTCACCTAAAGGAGCAGACCATCCGTCAGATGCTCACAATGACAACCGTCGGCAATCCTGTCAACTGGTTCTACGACACGAAAAACCCCGACAGAACTCACATTTACTTCAACGAGCGTACAAAGGCACACCCCGCAGGAACTATTTGGGAATACGACAGCGCCGGCTCACAGGTGCTTTGCGCAATAGTTGAAAAACTCTCGGGCATGCCGCTGCTTGATTACCTTAAGAAAAAGCTCTTTAACAAAATGGGTACGTTTAAGACCGCCGAGATACTTAAGACGAGAAACGGCGATTCCTGGGGCGACTCCGCCCTGCTCTGTACCACGAGAGATATGGCATCCTTTGCACACCTGTTGATGAGAGGCGGTGTATGGGAAGGCGAGCGCCTTATGAACGAGAAGTTCGTAAAGGATGCAACCTCAAAGCAGGTTGACAATACTTCAAAATGGCACAACACCTGCTTCTACCACGGCTACGGCTATCAGATATGGCGAACTGAGCAGAACGGCTTTGCCTTCGTCGGTATGGGTGATGAGCTGACTATCGCGCTTCCCGACCGCGACCTTGTTTTTGTCTGCACCGCAGACCATCAAGGCACTGACAACCTTATAAGAAACATACTTACAAACGCATTCTTCGACATCATAGTCGACACAATGAGCGACGAGCCTCTGCCTGAGGACAAGACAGCCGAAGAGCGTCTTAAGGCAAGAACGTCCGACCTCAAGCTCCGCTCTATGCAGGGAGCAGAGGACTCTGCGTTCAGAAAAGAGCTTTCCGGCACGCGCTACGTTTGCGAAAAGAACCCCATGGGCATCTCAGAGTTCACATTTAACTTCTCCGAGGACGGAAAGGTCGGCGAGCTGCACTACAAGAACGAGCAGGGTGATAAGGTTATCCCCTTCGGTGTAAACCACAACGTCTTTGGCAAGTTCCCCGAGCTTGGCTATTCAAACGACTTTGGAGGTCTCAGAACCACCGACGGCTTTATGTATAAGGATGCTGTATCGCTTGCTTGGCTTGAAGAAAAAAAGCTTATCCTCTTCGTTCAGATAATCGACAGATACTTCGGTCTTATGAGCGCGGTATTCGCATTCCGTGACGAGTGGGCAGCAGCACAATTTAATAAAGTTGGCGAGGACTTCCTCGGGAAATACGGCGGCGAGCTTGTTGCAAAGCGTGATTAATTGACATTTTTCCCCACTTACAACCCTGTTTTTTGAACTTTTCGGGCATTGTTTTTCACTTTTTTATAAAAATATACGTTTTTTTACAAAAATTTACAATTATTTTTATATATTCCTTGACAAGCTAAAATATTTATGCTAAAATATAGTAAAATATATAAAATTTTGTATTTTCAAAATAAAAATAAGGAGAACTTGACATGCCTGAGATCAAATATGAGGTTGTAGACAAAATCGGCATCGTAAGCGAGGGCAACAACGGCTGGAACAAGGAGCTTAATCTCATCAGCTGGAACGAGAGAGAGCCTGTATACGACATCCGTACATGGTCACCCGATCACGAGAAGATGGGCAAGGGTGTTACTATTTCCGCGGCTGAAGCAAAGGTGCTCCGCGATATGCTTAACGCTCTTAATCTCGACTAATTCTAAAAACCTTACAGGATGAGGCGCTGTGTCGGCTGACACAGCGCCAACTCTTTAACACGGGTAAAGGAGAGAGGCTTGAAAATAAATTTTTCGGCCTCTCTAAAGAAAGGAATGGTCATAATTATGAACTTCAGCAAATTCGGTTCTAAAGACGATAAGGAAATCATAGAATATTTATCCTCGGAAAAAGAGGAAAGCAAATCACAGCTTGGCGCAGGAGAGCTTGCGAGGGTGATATACGTATGCGACGTGTGCGGAATATCTGCCTTTTCCGCAAAGGGAAAGGAGATAGTCTGTAAGAGATGCCTTACACGCACGAAAGTAACTCCTGACGGCTCTCTGACACGCGAGGGGGCGTCCCTGCCCTTTGCTTACCCTGCCGACCTTTATGCTTATCAGCAGGACACTGTGAGAGAGATGCCGCTCTCTTCCGAGCTAATATCGTCCGATACGGTTGCCTTCTACGACGTCACCTCGCAAAGAAGGGTTAAAATATTAAGCAAGGGTAAGCTCGTTCTGTACGCTGACAAAATAATCATCAGCGCGCCAAACGGCGAGGAGATAGAGTTCCCCTTCTCCGAGATCGAGGACGTCACGCTCTCGGGTAAGAGCGGAGTGTGCATCTATTACGGAGAGGGTGTATATTACTTTGGAGGAAAAGGCGACTTCTGTTCCGTGAAGTACGTGAATATATTTTATAAATATAAGGTGCGCGACGGATATCTTGGCATATAATAGAGCACACCAAGCAATTCAAAAATAAAATTAGTTGTTTGCCGCTATGTACGGCAGAACGGAGAGTGTATGGAAGAAAAATTTTACACCGTTGAGCGTATCGAGGGCGAGTACGCATATTTACGTACCGAAGGCGAGAGTGAGCCTTTGTTTATTGCCATGGCTCTACTGCCACCGTGCGACGTGGGCGATATTCTCAAATGCGATGGGCTAAGCTTTGAGCTAGCATAAATCAAGAATAAAGAGAAAACCACAGTTTTGTAACTTTTAGTTTGCAAAACTGTGGTTATTTTTATGAAAAAGTAAACAAACATTTACTTTTTGCTATTTTCCGTGTCTTTTTCTTCTTTCGAGCGAATTATGCTAAACAACTCTGAAAGGAAGAACTTTCTCGCCTTGTCGCCCGACGGATCGTCCTCGTCCTTAAAGAAACGATCGACTATAAGGCGCAAGAGTCTTGCTGTTTTTGCCCTCTCTCTTAAAGAATATCTCTCGCGATTAATTATAGAGTTATAGTCCTCGTAATCGGTGTCAGCACCTATGAGAACAGGGTGGAACGCCTCGCCTATGCGTTTGTTTATAAAGTCCTCGCCAAAGCCTCGCTCGAGGAGTCCGAATGCTATCGCTATTATAGCCGACTCCCCCGGCGCTTTATTAACCAGCTCGTCAACTATGCGGTTATCCGGCAGCTCGGAAAGCTCCAGACGTATTCTATCCTCGCGCGGAACGGTTATCCTAAGCATGCGAGTGTTAGGAAGCTCCGGAAAAACAAGCTCTATTCTGAACTCGCGCTCGCCATCTGCCGTTCTTACGCTCTCGCCCATAACCTTGACGATGTATTTTTCTCCCCTGAAATCAAGCACAGAGGTAGAATAACCGTAGAAGCCGACCTCGACCTTAAAATCGACGCCGCTCTCCCTAAATTCCATAAACAAGCTCTCGCCGTCGCGAACAAGAGATAGTGACTCAAGACTTGATGCAAGATTGTTCTGAAGTCCTCTGACTATCAGCGGCAGCATGCCTATATTATTCTCGCAAAAGACGTATTTGCCGAGAATGTCGTGCCAATGGCTGTCAAACCTAGCGCTTTTCTTTAGACGAAGGAAATAGAGGAGTCCCCGCCGTTTTTCAAGCGGTCTCACCCACATTCTTGTATCAAAGAAGCGTCTCTCACGCTCGTGCAAGGCGCGTATATCCTCCCTGCACAGTCTGTCGCTTATCCTTCCCACAAAATACTTTCGCAGTATGGCAAGCGTTGCGCTATCTTGGAAAAGCTCATTATTTGACGAATTTACTACTACTATAAGATTATTTTCGGGACATATCCACACGTTCTGGCCGAGCATTCCGTTAAAGAGTACCTCGCGTCCGTCCTCGCTGACCCATATCTGATACCCGTATCCGTAGCTGTCGCCGGTCTCGGGTACGTGAGAGTAGGCAGCCGTAGCAATAGCCAGCCATTCCTCAGACAGTATTCTCTCGCCTTCAAACACACCGCCCAAAAGCACCATCATACCAAGCTTTGCCCACGACTCAGCGGAAAGGTACATACCCCAGCCGCCCTTTTCCGTTCCCTCGGGACTCTTCTCCCACAGGTAATTCTGTATCTTAAGAGGGGCGAATATACGAGAGTGGAGGAGATGTGAGAAGGGTTCGCCGCTCACTCGCTCTGCCACCCTTGCAAGCACGTAAGAGTTCATGCTGTTGTAGTTAAACGCCGTGCCGGGCGCAAATTTAAGGACGGAGACGAAGAATGCCTCGGTCCACTTTTCCTCAGTTATAGCTCCCGCCTCTGAAAATTCAACGCCGGAGCGCATTGTGAGAAGATGATGCAGCGTTATATCCGCAAATCTCTTGTCGGAAAACTTAAGCTCCGGAAAAACATCAACAAGGCGCATGGTGGGTCTTAAAAGCCCCTCGTCGTACAGCGCGCCTATCACCATGCCCGTAACGGTCTTTGACATAGAGTGAGAGAGGTGCCAGACGTTCACATCGTAGCCGTCGCGCGAGCATTCGGAAATAACGACGCCGTCCTTTATAACCATAAGGTTATGTATATTCGCGCGTCTTTCCCCCTCAAGCTCGGAGAGCATATTGTAAATTCGCTTTGACGATACTCCGTGCCTTTCCGGTGTGCTTCTCTTAAAATAGCGCACCTCTGGAGAGGAAATTTCCGTCTTTTGCGGATAGTACGGAATTACAGAAGGTGTTGCCTCCTTCGTTCCTAAATAAAGGGAGGCTATCAGGTCAACAGAACGTTTTTTCCATTTTTCCATAAAAAGCCTCCTTTTTATTATATTATATTTGTTTTTTTACAGTTACAGCGCTACAAAACAGGAATACACGAAGTCAAAGATGAGTCCAAACACAGCACCCGTCAGTATGAGCGTAAGAAGTATGAGAAGATTTGCCTTCACGTGCTTGTTTACCTTAAAAAGCACAAGCACTCCGACACCCGCACCCGAGAAGAGTCCCGCAATCATCGTTCCCGCGGTTATCAGCCCCTCGCTAAAGAACGTAGCAAGCGCGACAGACGCCGCGCAGTTAGGAATAAGACCGAAGATCGCCGCTATGATATGACTGATTACAGGCTTATCGTACATAAATAGAGCAAGATTTTCTTCCCCGACGAAAAATACGAGAGCATTTATCATCACCGTAATAATCAAAACGAATACGGAGATCGTAACAGTGTGATGAATAGCAGAATGGAAGATTCCCTTCTCGCAGTGGCACCCGTCCTCGTCGCATATGGCATCAATATTTATCTCTTCTCCACCCTTATGCAATGCGCGAACAACAAAATCCGTACCAAAGCCGACCAAAATTGCCACCAGCGCCTTATATGCAAGGATAAGCGCAATCTCACCCGCAGGCATATTGCCCGCGATAAGTATAGGGAGCATCTCGTCAGAGGTGGAGAGAAATATCGCGATAAGCGTTCCAACCGAGATTACTCTTCCGGCATAAAGTCCCGCGCCCGCGGCAGAAAACCCGCACTGCGGCACAAGTCCGAGAAGTCCTCCGACAGCGGGCGCAAAGACTCCCGCCCTTTTCATAAAGCGCGCGGCTCTGTCACCCGCACTGTGCTCTATGTACTCCATAAGGAGATAGGTAAGGAAGAGAAACGGCAAGAGCTTTAAGGTATCTATTATCGAGTGAAGCAGAACGTCGTGCAATACGGCACCGAGGACGCCCTGTGCATGAACGTGTAAAAATGACATTAATTAACTGTTCCTTTTATTATTGCAAAAAATCGTCTTCATTATATATGAATATAATATAACTTTTTTTGACGAATGTCAAGTGGTTTTTTGTTAAGTGCGGAATGTAATATATGAATGAAGAGGGAAATTATATCTCTTCTTCATCCATCTTCTCATCTTGGAAAAAATTCCTCGCCCGTTATTAGATAATGAATAGAAACGTTAAAATAGCGAGACATTGTAATAAGCATTTTTATATCGGGGTTTCGCTTACCGTTTTCGTAATACGAGAGCGCCTCGCGGCTTATGTTAAGATCCATCGCAACCTTTAACTGACTCAGCTTCTTTTTCTTTCTTATCTCGCGTAATCCCTTCACAGTAACACCTCCATCTTGCAAAAAAACAATTTCAAGAAGTCTTTTCTCTAAAATTTTGTTTATTTTGGTTAGAAAAAACTCTTGACTTTATTGTAACATTGTGTTACAATATTTATGTAACAATTTGTTACTTTTTTAGTTTTTAGGCAAAAAAAAGAAGGTTTTTTCACCCAAAAGAGCCCAAAAACGGGTTTGGAGAGGAGTTTTTTATGAAAATGAGAGGAATCAAGATGAAAAACAAGGCATTCATCATAGCGATGATCTGCCTGACCATCATATGCATATCCCCAATATTTATAGGCCAGTGGCTGATACAGAGGCAGGCGAGCGCGGAGGCGGAGCACGAGCCGGCTAAACAATGCAATTGTCTATTTGAAACAAGTTGGACATATAACGGCACGGCGCGCCAACCCAGCATTGATTCCGCGTATGGCGATGCAGATGGATTCGCCTTTGACTATACTATTGAGGGTGGCGGCTTTACAAAAGCCAATCAAACACTCACTTCTGTGACTGGCTCCGTTGAGAGTGATAATGTTTATGCGGCTGCTTGTAATTCGACAGGCGCACTTC
>JAZOAA010000080.1:0-5788 GCA_045595265.1 Eubacteriales bacterium | reverse complement strand
ATTACATATAAGGCAAGACTTATTGATACCGATGCTTATGCAGTAGCAGACGCAGAGGCACTTTACGGTTTCATCGCCGGTATTCTCGCTTCCAACTCGGATATCACCGATATATTCGTTGACTCCGCGCTCAAGATCGTTGGAAACGACGTTGTAGCTTTCGAGAATATGCTTAAAAAGCTCGAGGCTATTACCAATGACGTAAATCTTGTTATGACAGCTTCTATCGCTGTTGAAGATTGCCCCGAGGCTATCAAGGCTTACGCATAATTGTTTTTATAAAATGATAAAGGAGCTGCCTTTTATTAGGTTTGCTCCTTATTTTTTGTGACCGTTATCAAGAAATTTTCATAATATAATAACAAGATAGGTTTCCTATCGAAATTTGCATAAGGAATGGTCATAACAATGCAAGAAAATAAAAACGCATCCTTCTGCCAGGGCTCGCAAAACCAGTCCAACGGAACGGTATGCATAGACACCATGAGAGTACTTGACTGCTGCCGCGACAGAGATTGCTTTGAGGATCAGAGAGTGTATCTGACGTCCTGCGGTGAGCAAATCCTTGCAAATGCAAGCAATGTACGAACCCGCTCGGCAAAGCTGCTGTGGGCGTTTGTTGGGGTTGATGAAGTCCCCTTTAACTGCGGATTTTATCAGGTAAGCGTTCGCTACTACATCGAGGTAGAGTTTGAGGCGTGCATCAGCGTGGGAAGAAGTCAGACGTTTAAGGGACTCGCCGCGCTTGAGAAAAACGTTATACTTTACGGCGGTGAGGGTAGGGCAACTACGTTTTCCTCTTCACCCGAAAACACTTATTGCGCGATAAACGACTTCAATACCGTTAGTACAAACGACCCCAAGGCCGTTGTTGAAACAGTAGAGCCTATAATCCTTGGAACTAAGGTTTCGGATTGCAACTGTCCCTGCCCGTGTGGAACGACAGAATACCACGATATCCCCGAGGGTATTAAAAACTCGCTTGGAGATCAGCTCGTATTGAACAGCGAGGGCCACAGAATTTACGTTTCGTTCGGTATATTCTCGGTTATAAGAATTGTGAGACCCGCACAACTTCTTGTAAACGCAACCGATTACAGCGTTCCTGATAAGGAATGTACCGATGCCACAAATAATGATAATCCCTGCGCGCTCTTTAAGAGTATCGCATTCCCGATAGGTCAATTTCGCGGCGGCGCTCTGATGAATGATCAGAAGCCTCAAAAATATAACGGCTCTTGCGGTTGTAAGTAAATTAACAAAAAACTGCCTTAAATTAAGGCAGTTTTTTGTTTTGTCTATGTATTTCGTAAGCAAACATCGCGGTTGCAGAAGCTGCTGAGAGTGATGCGTGAAAATCATTGCCATAATCAATTTTCACCAGAGTGTCAGCAGCATCAATCAAGGCTTTTGAAATACCTCGCTTTTCACCGCCAACGATCAGAAGTATCGGCATCTTCAGCTCGCATTCGCCTAAAATATTTTCCGTTCTTGTGTCAGCGCATACGATATTAAATCCCTTTGATTTGAAAATTTCGGCAGCCATCAGTGCTGTGCTGCGGAAAATAGTAAGCTCCTCTGAAGCACCGGCAGAGCTTCGTGCTACAACGCCTGCTGCGCTCATCCAATTTCGCTCTGTCAGTATTACGCCGTCGCATCCCATGGCATAGAGAGAACGCAGTGCATATCCGAAATTATAGGGATCTTCAATCCCTTCAATCATTACGTAAAAGCCGCCGTCAAGCAGGGAAGTACTGTCAAGGCAGGGAATAGTTCTTTCGGAGCATATTGCAACAATGCCGCCGTGAGATGTTCCGAGAGTTATTTTCTCCAGTTCTTCCCCGCTTGATTCTATAACGGAAAAACCATATTTTCGAGAAACTGCTCTTAAATATCCTATGTTTTTTGCGTTTTTTATAGTTTTATCTTTGTCGAAAAGTATTTTTTCAATTCTTCTGTCAGATTTACCGGAATCGATTCCGCGTATTACGCTGCGAATTGATGTCATGCCTTCAAAAACTAAAGAATCTTCAAATTTAAGGCTTTCCTTTTGCATTTTTTTGTTTTACCTTTCATATATTGTATAAAAACGTATAATTACTACTTTTTGGAGGAGTATTATGATAGATTTATTCGGTAGAGAGCGCGCCGAGCTGCTTGGCGAATATGTTATAGAAACAGGAGCTACGGTAAGGCATGCCGCGGTGCGATTTGGAATAAGTAAAAGCACGGTACATAAGGATCTTACATATAAGCTAAAGCGTATAAATCCCGCGCTGGCAGAGCAGGTGAGTGAAGTGCTCGCTAAAAACAAATCAGAGCGCCATATAAGAGGCGGAGAAGCCACCAGAAAGAAGTATCTAAACGAAAAAAAGTGTGCAAAAAAGACATAAAAATTGTAGGGAAGCGCCCTGCCCCCGATTTTTTCGATTTTTTATTCACCCTTGATATTATATATCATTTTGCGGGATTTTTCAACACTTTTGTTAATTTTAAGCTTTTTATCAAGCGTAAATGCGGATAAAAGTTTTGACTTATGTTTTTCGATAAAATAAATTGCGGTTAAGCGTACGGACTATCAATGCGTGTTTTAACTAATAAACCGATATTTGATAAAGTATACGCTATAATGCAATGTACGTAAATCTAAAAAACATAAAGACATAGTAGAAATCATAATAATAGATATAATGATGCGTAAGCACCGTAATATACAGAAAAAACACAATATTTCCTATTTAGGCTTCCCTTAATTATACAAAATTTTCATTTTGTATAATTAAACTTCTAGTTTTCCCTGCCATTATATATATTTACGTAATCTCGGAGAATATCGCGTTTGCTCTATTTGATAAAATAAGTGTTGCAATATTGTAAAAGATGTGTTATACTTATTTAAGACAAAAGGTCGGGAGTTCCCGCACCTTTCACTTTACAATCGGAGGATTTATATTATGAGAATGCGTGTTCTTACAAAAACTAATAAAGGAAAGCTGCTTACGATTGCCGATGAGGTTACCAAGCTCATAGAAGCTGATAAGGCTACGGACGTTATTCCCTCTGCCTACCCTTGCGACGGAGAGCGCCTTGTTGTAATCGTTGCTACCGCGAAGCCTGAGATGCCTGAGGATTTTTGCCGCTTTGTACGCTCGCTTAAGAGAGCTATGACCGCGAACGTTGCTTTTATAATCGACGGCACACCCGAAAATGCTGCAAAAATTGTTGAAATGGCTAAAACCGGCAATTCTAACGTATTCGAGGATAAGGTTCTCTATATCGAAGGAGGACTTCCCTTCAAGTTCTTGTCTAAAGTAACCCCTGAAGAGATGGGAAAGGTTCGCGCTTGGGTTGCTGATATAAGAGCAAATCTTGCATAAGAACGTCGCTGTCACTTACCCCTTTTGCTCTGCCGTCCTCGATAATGCGCCTTATCTGGCTCTGCGCCGGGGATGATAGCTTCTTATAGTCCTTGATATTATCTCTTGCATAGGTATCTATCTCGGCTGCCTGTCTTTGCATCTGCTTCGACATACGTAAAAAGGTAGCAGACTTCCCTGCTACCCTTTTTTACATATTATATTTGTGTTCTGTCGTACTCAAATTCCGACACGCCAACAGTCTTAAATTTCTCTAAATTATGGCGGATTATATAGTCCATATAAGAGCATATAACCTTTGCGCTAAACATATATCCTGCGGCATTGAGGTGACCGTTAAGCTTAAAGAGCTTGCCCCACTCGGCATTATACTCTACCCCATATTTCATAAGGTCGATAACATAGGTATTATCGAACATATCAGCAAAGGCATAAAGCGCATCCATAAACTTATCAATAACGCCTGTATCCCCTCCTCTTCTGCCCTTTGGGAACGTGACGAGGAAGAAATGCGCATCGGGAGCAATAGTCTTATACTTCTGTATAATTGCGGCGTAATAGCCAATAAAGGTTTCTTTGTTTTGCGTATAATCCTCAAGGCAAACGTCACTCATCTCACCGATCTCCCACTTTCTGTTAAGAAGATCGTTTACACCCAGCGCGATAACGTAAGCGTCAGCACGGAGTGCGGGATTCCAGAATCCCTGACGGTTTGCAAAGGAGGTCATATATTCCTTTGCGGTCATGCCGCCCTTTGAGAAATTGTATACCTTAGATCCCGCCATTCTGCCAAGGAACTGTCCCCAGGAGTAATCATAACGGTCAAGGTACATCCACTCGCCCGATTTAGGATCCTTAAGCTCAAACTCACCGGAGGCGAGGCTGTCACCTACGCAAGCTATGGTTCTGAAAATACCAACAAATCCACCGTCAGAAACAATATTATCAAGCGGTTTTTCGTCGGGAGTGCCGATTATATCCTCGAGTACCATTTATTTTACAAACTCCTTGTAGATAGCATTAAGTGCGGTGATGTAATCGTTAGAATCAACACCGACTATGATGTTAAGCTCGCTTGAGCCCTGGTCTATCATACGAATGTTTACACCGGCTTCTGCAAGAGCAACAAAGATTCTTGCTGCTGTTCCCTTTGCTTTAACCATACCGCGACCTACGATAGCGACGAGAGCAAGATTTTCCTCAACAAAAACGTTATCAGGGTTGATATTTTTGCAAATACCCGCAAGAACGTCTGCGCGATTGTCCTGAAGAGCCTTGGTTGAAACAACGACGGTCATAGTATCAATGCCCGATGGGAAATGTTCAAATGATACGTTGTTTTCCTCAAGGACCTGAAGCACCTTTCTGCCAAGACCAAGCTCGGAGTTCATCATGGCCTTCTCTATCGTTATATTAGAGAATCCTGTTTTACCTGCGATACCGGTGATGATATAGTCACTTATCTCGTCGGTTTCGGGAACGATGAACGTACCTTTGTCCTCGGGACTGTTTGTGTTTCTGATATTGATTGGAATTTTGGAGTATCTTACAGGGAAAATAGCGTCTTCGTGAAGAACGGTTGCACCCATGTAAGAGAGCTCGCGAAGCTCTTTATACGTGATGGTTTTGATGGGCTTGGGGTCGTCGATGATTCTCGGGTCAGCCATAAGGAATCCGGAAACGTCGGTCCAGTTCTCGTAGAGTGTTGCCGAAGCTGCTCTTGCCACAATAGAACCTGTGATATCAGAGCCGCCTCTTGAGAATGTTTTGATAGTACCGTTGGGCATAGAGCCATAGAAGCCGGGGATTACGGCATATTCTCTGGTCGATAGCGCGTCACGCATAACGTCGTTTGTTCTTTCGGCATTAAATGTGCCGTCCTCGTTAAAGAATACTACCTTTTTAGCATCGAGGAAGTCAAAGCCAAGGTATTTTGCAAGAATCATGGCGTTGAGATATTCGCCGCGCGAAGCAACGTAATCTCTACCGGAGTTGTGAAGCATAGAGAATCTTATTTTCTCATAAGCTTCAGTAAGATCAAGCTCAATACCAAGATCCTCGATGATGCTGTTGTATCGGGATTTGATTTCGTCAAATACCTCTGTGATATCTTCATCGTCACAAGCGAGTGCATAGCACTTGTAAAGAAGGTCGGTAACCTTGGAGTCACCGCTCATGCGCTTGCCGGGGGCGGAAGCAACGACGTATCTTCTGGCAGGATCGCTTTTTACAATTTCGGCAACCTGGCGGAAATGATCCGCGTCAGCCAACGAGCTGCCTCCAAATTTTAATACTTTAAGACTCATATAAAATCTCCTATTTCAAAGATAATATAATTATATGAAATTTTAATATATTTGTCAAGTGTAAAAACCCACAAAATATTATAAAATAATGATGTTTTTTATAGA
>JAZOAA010000079.1:0-7359 GCA_045595265.1 Eubacteriales bacterium | reverse complement strand
CCTTGGCTCACAGAACGACATGGCTACGATCCGACTTGGCATGGGTCATCTTAAGGGTGCTATCGCATACGGCGCCGAGATAGGCATGATATGCGACCTCAATCCCGAAAAGCTTAAAAAAGCGTGCGAGGAGCATAACATTCCCGAAGAAAAAACCACGACAAACTACCTTGATATAGTAAATAATAAGGAAATAAACGCGGTCATTCTCGCAACCCCCGACCAGCAGCACAGAGAGCAGGTAGAGGCGCTTCTTAACGCAGGTAAGCACGTCATGTGCGAAAAGCCCCTTGCGCTTACCAGAGAGGACATAGATGCTATCGTTAAGGCGGTAGAGGCGCACCCCGAGTGTAAGTTTATGATAGGTCAGATATGCCGCTTCACTCCCGCCTTCGTTCAGGCGAAGAAGTATATCGAAGAGGGTAAGATAGGAGAGCTTTATTTCGTAGAGTCCGAGTATGCCCACGATTATCAGTATATGTTCGAGGCGAATCCGACAAACTGGAGATCCGACCCTGTTAGAAACGGTGTCGTAGGAGGCGGCTGCCATGCCGTTGACCTTCTTCGCTGGCTTGTAAACGAAGATCCTTACGAGGTATACGCTTACGGAACACATAAGCTTCTCCCCGAGGTAAGCTACGATGACGCAAACCTCGCTATTATGAAATTTCCCGGCAACGTTATGGGTAAGGTATTCGTTTCCACGGGCTGTAAGCGCGATTATACTATGAGAACCTGCGTCTACGGCACTAAGGGTACTCTTATCTTCGATAACCGCTCCGATTCTATGAAGGTACATTTTGCTGACGAGCAGGGACACGGTGCGGAAGAAGGGGAGAGCGTACCCGTTGAGATAAATAACCACAACGCAACAGCCGAGTTTAAGGTATTTGCCGACGCACTCGTGAATGACACGGAGATAGAAACCACCGTCTACGAGGGTGCAAAGACTGTCGCAGCCTGCCTCGCTATCGTCGAGTCCTCAAAGAGCGGCAAGGTAGTAAACCCCAACTATAATTTCTAATATTACATAAGGAGAGCGCAAAATAGTGCTCTCCTTTCTTTTTGTAGAAAATGTGCAAAAAAGAAACAAAATTTTTTATTTTTCCAAAACGAGCAAAAGCGAGAAAAACGGAGATTTCGGGAGATTTTGGGAGAATGATTTTTCTAAATTAAATTTTTGTATTTTTTTTGCAAAAATGTGTTGACAAGTAAGGAAAGTTATGGTATAATAAACGAGCTTGAAAAAAGGACCGTATTTTAGATACGGAGACAAAAACTAGGAGGAAATTAAAAAATGTCTACATTTATGGCAAATGCAAAGACCATCGAGCGCAGATGGTTCGTTATCGATGCAGCAGGCAAGCCCCTTGGTAAGACTGCTGTTAAGGCCGCAGAGATTCTTCGCGGCAAGCACAGACCCGAGTTCACTCCTCACGCTGACTGCGGTGAGTTCGTTATCATTGTGAACGCTGCTAAGGCTACCCTTTCCGGTAAGAAGCTTGAGCAGAAGTACTACCGTCACCACTCCGGCTACATCGGCGGACTTAAGGAAGTTCAGTACAAGACCCTTATGGCTACCCGTCCCGAGATGGCTATGGAGCTTGCAGTTAAGGGTATGCTCCCTCACAACTCTCTTGGTGACAAGGCATTCACTCGCCTTCACGTTTACGCAGGCGCAGAGCACAAGCAGGCTGCACAGCAGCCCGTAGTGGTTGACTAATAGGAGGTAACGAAGAATGTATACTAGTGCTAAACCCTATTTCTACGGAACAGGCAGAAGAAAGAAGTCTGTTGCAAGAGTTCGTCTTTATCCCGGTACCGGTGCTATCACCATTAACGGCAGAGATATCAGCGATTACTTCGGTCTTGAGACCATGAAGCTTATCGTAAACCAGCCCTTCGGCGTTACCGACACTGTTGGCAAGTTTGACATCGTTGCAAACGTAAACGGCGGCGGCTTCTCCGGTCAGGCAGGCGCTATCCGTCACGGCGTTGCTCGTGCGCTCCTCTCCGCTGATGAGACCTACAAGCCTCTTCTCAAGAAGGCAGGCTTCCTCACCAGAGACCCTCGTATGAAGGAAAGAAAGTAGTACGGACTCAAGGCAGCTCGTCGCGCACCTCAGTTCTCGAAGAGATAATCAAAAATATTATCTATATTACAAAGGCTCCGATTTGTTTCGGAGCTTTTGTTTTTCATATTTACATTTAACAAATATTATGATATAATAAAATCGGCAGAAATTTTATAACAAGTATGAAGTCGGAAGTGATAAGTCCTCGATATTTATACAAAAAAGGAGTAAAAATATGAGAAAATTATCCGCTTGTATTTTAACAGTATCAATTCTCTTGCTTACTCTATCGCTTACCTCTTGCGAAAGCGCTTCGGTCAAGGAATTGTCATGTGAGCAGATAATAAAGGCGTACGAGGATGCCGGCTATTACGTAAGTCACGGTAAGCATAACGATAGCGAGGACGACCATTTCCGCTGCTACATAAAAGCAAGCTTATCAAAGGAGACGGAGGGCGACTATATTTACTTTGTAACCTGCTTTAGCGAGGAGCAGGCAAGGGAAATTGCCGAAACTGATAAATACCATATAGTAAAATGGCTGTTTGCAGCCCCTATGGGCGAGAGCCGTTGGCTGAAATCAGGAACCTACGGAAAAATAGAATACAGCTATTACAACCCCGAGTTAATAAAACCCTTTAACGCTCTAATAAAATAAGACTCTATTTTACTTATATAATATAAAAAGGGCTCGTCAAAAGCTTAAAATTTAAGCAGATGACTAACCCTTTTTTTATTTACGACTCCTCTTCGATAATCTCCGAGGACTCTTCATCGACGTTACCGTCGGTGAGCTCTTCGGCGGTTTCCTCCTCTGAAATATCGTATCCGAGGAATCCGTCGTCACGAGGTTTTTTCTTCTTTTTTCTTAAATCAATGCCGACCTTTTTAGCTATCGGAATAAGCTTGTTTCTTATCGAATTGCTGAATTTGGTCACGGCTCTTTTTATCTCGCGTCGCTTTGCGCGAAGCCACTTTGCAGCCTTGTTAATTACGGCGCAAAGCTTTGATGCCTTATATTTACGCTTGATGATCTTCTTTTTCTTTCTCCACCATGCTTTTAGCTCTTTGGATTTTGCCGCGGAGAATTTCTCAAGTCTTGTTATACCAAGCACCTTCTTGAATTTCTTGAAGCCCGCATTGAATTTAGCCTTAAGCTTTTTCTTTTTCAGGTTGAGGCTCTTCTTTATCTTCTTAACGTTTATCTTTTCCTTAAGATAATCAACAGCCGCCTTGATAAAGCCTATCTTATAAAGAGCGCCGCCTATCGCTTTGAAGAAAGCGCCGATAGCACCGAATATAGCGTCCTTGATGTTTTTAGCAGTTTCATCCTTCATAACAAGCTTGAGAATTATCTTATCCCCAAGATAGAGAAGGGAGGGCAGCAGCGCGGTTATCAAGAATATTGAAACCAGCGTACCCTTACCGATAAGGTATCCAACGCTTGAGATAGAGTGCTGCGAGGATATTATATCTATAACGAATCCGCAAACGGTAAGAAGAAGTCCCGAGGTAAATACCGTAGGCATTGCCGCCGCAACCGCAAGGTAGATGGAACGCTTTCTGTCATGCTTCTTTCTGAACGCGACGTAATTACTTGTCATCAGTATACCGTAATCTATCGTAGCACCCATAAGTATGCACGACGTTATGATATAGCTCATAAAGAAGATGCTAGAGCCTTCAACAAGCGAGGTAGCGAAGGCTATCCACATAGCGCCCTGAATTACCGCAACCAGAACGGTAGGTACGGATATGGACTTAAACGTAATAAGTATTATAAGGAAGATAGAAACAATGGTGAAAACGCTGATAATCACGTTGTCTGTTTCAAACGAATTTTGAAGGTCGTAGGTCGAGACGATCTCTCCCGTGATATAGGACTCTTCACCGAAGATTTCGTCCGATTTTGCAATCAAATCACGAACGAATCCCATCGTGTCAGCGCCCTCGTCGGGCAGTCTAACGGTTATTAGAGTTCTGGAGTAATTCTCGGAGATGAAGAGCGACTCACCTCTCTCTATTTCAGCCTTTGCCGCAGCGAGAGTAGCCTTGGCCTCATCGGTTACCTTATTTTTAAGAAGCGGGTTTGTTCCCACCTCTCTTTCAAGGAAGCTTACGAGGTCACATGCCATAATAGGCGACGTCAGTCCCATGTTGTCATAGATAGCTCGCTTGATATAAACTCCGGAGAGAGTTTGCGCGTTGATAGCACCGCCGGTGCTAACACCGGATATGCTGCCCTGCAGCTCTGCGATTTTTTCCGTCATACCAACGTAGTCGAGGGCAGATGTATCCCTCGTGAAAGCTAAAACGGTCTTCATATCGTTAAGCTTTTGTCTTACGGAGTAATTAAGCTGCGATGCTACGGTCTTATTCGTCCTGACCGTATCGAGAACGTAGTCTACGAACTCCTCACCCGTCATAGACAGAGTAGGAACTGCTCGAATACTGTAAAAATACGAAATGTAAACCTGCTGTATAGCAGTATCATCTATATCGGGAAGTACGGTTGAAGGTGAAACTATTCCGACAACGTCTTTCAGCACGGAATAAAAATCTTCGTAAGAATACGACTGATTAGCAATTGATGAAAGAGTAGAGTTGAAAGGCTCGTAAAGGCCTATACCGTATTCAAGCTTTTTTAGATCGCTTGCCATTTGCGCGTCAAAATTATTCTTGAAGTTGTTATCAGTCGCGCATTTTTGAAGATGCGAGAGCATAGTCTTGAAGCTTACGCTTGTTGACTGTATTCTGTCGTATGCGTACAGACCGTACATCTGGTCTATCGCAAAGTCGGAAATAGATGCCATACCCGAAAGCGCACCGCTTGTAAGAGCGGTATACAGGCTGTCTGCGGTATGCTTTGTAGTCATGATATCACGTACCGCCGTCATCAGTCCGAACGTGTCGGAAATACCCGCGCCCATGCCCGCAACGTCAGCATCGTTCTTCATAAGATAGTCTGTAAATTCTACAAACTCCGACGGTGACATTACCACAAGGCTCCTGTCACCGTAAAGGTGATACATGGTATATAGCATCTCCACGTCACTCCTTGGAAGACCTACGACGCTGATAGCCTTCTCGAGATCGTACATCTCGCGTACCGTTGTGGAGTTTGCGGTGTAGCTTGCAAGGATATTTTCGCCCTTGCTGTTTTTATACTGCTTCAGATATTCACCGAGAAGAGCCTCTTTTTCAGTGTCCTCCTCGATGTCGCCCTTCGCGTAAACGAGGACTATCGTGTTGTTTTTACCAAACGCGTCAATTATCTCTTCGTTTTCACCGGTGTTATCGGTAAAGCCGTAGGTGAGAGAGCCTTGAAGGAAACCGCAAGTTAATATTAATACCAGTAGGATAGGTACTGCGATTTTGCCCTTCTTTACCGCAAGGTTTGCAAAGAAGTAGCCCTTAGGCTCGAAAGCACGCTTTTTCGTCTTTCTTATAAGCTTCTCGAACGCTAGAATAAATGCGGGGAAGAGTATAAGCGATGTCGCCATAGAAACGACGATACCCTTCATAAGAACGATTCCGATATCGAAGCCTATCGTGAAGGTCATAAAGAGAAGTGCGCCAAGTCCCGCAATGGTCGTAAATGCGCTTGCGAATACGGGGCGTACAACCTCTGCAACTGCCGCCTTCATAGCGATTCTTGAATTTCTTTCGGTTCTCTTATGCTCTCTAAATGCGTGAAGGAGCATTATGCTGTAATCTATCGAGAGCGCAAGCTGGAGTATTGCGGATATAGCGTTGGTTATGTAGGATATCTCGCCAAGCAGGATATTTAATCCCATGTTTACTCCTATCGCTATACCCGAAGAAGCAAGAAGCAACAGAGGCTCAACGTATGAGCCGGATGTTATTAGAAGGAGGAAAAGCGTCAGAATTATTACGATAGTGATAATAAGGCTCATTTCCCTCTGTGTCGATTCGCGAAGAGCCGCTTGTTCTATTGCAGAACCGCCGAACTCTACGGGAGTATCGGGAAACCTCTCCGACATGATCGTCTTAACGTCAGCTATTACGCTCTTTGCTAAATCGGAGTGGTCCTCACCTGCCAGAAGAACGGTATAGAGAGCCTTCCCCTCCTTATAGCTATCCGTGCTATCGGGATTGAAGCTGACGTTAAGAACGCCGTCAATTGCGGCAATCTCGTCTTTTACAGAGCTTGCCGTTGCTTTATCAACGTCGCTCAGCATAACCTGCACGTTTCCCGTCATTCCAAACTCGTCGGTTATGATATCTATCGCTATACGCGTCTCGGTAGTTTTATCAAGATAGTCCGACAGGCTGTAATTTATTTTTACGCCCTTCGATATCACAAGACCTAATAAAGTGAGTATTAAAAAGACGAAAATTGTCGCATAGTTTTTTAGAGCAATTTTCTTCGTAATTCGCATATTTTCTCCTTAGCTCGTGTTTTTTCGCGCACTTTTGAAAAAACCGAGGGAAGCACCCGTAAATTTAACGGGCGTTCCCCTTTATACAAGATTAAAAGTTGAAGTAATTTTTTGCGTTCTTATATGCAATGCCGGTGACGATTTTCTCAAGAGCATTGTAGTCCTCGGGGTATTCACCCTCCTCGACCCATTTACCGATAAGGTTACACATAATGCGTCTGAAGTATTCGTGACGGGGATAAGAAACGAAGGAACGGCTGTCGGTTAACATTCCTACAAAGTTTGCCAGCATACCGAGGTTTGCAAGAGCCTGCATCTGAGCCTCCATTCCGTCTCTCTGGTCATTAAACCACCAGCCTGAGCCAAACTGAATTTTGCCGGGAACGGTAGAATCCTGGAAGCAGCCGAGCATAGTGCCGAGAACGTAATTGTCCTTGGGGTTAAGCGTATAGAGAATAGTTCTGGGAAGAACCTCTGCCTCTTCAAGCAGGTTCATAAACGCGCCAAGGTCCTCTGCAATGCACAGGTCGTTGATGGAGTCATAACCGGTATCGGGGCCGAGCTTCTTATACATTCTCTGGTTATTGTTACGAAGCGCGCCTATATGGAGCTGCATAGTCCAGCCTAAGCTCGTATACTCCTCAGCGCAAGCCTTAAGTATCGCGCACTTGAAGGAATCTATCTCGTACTTTGTAAGCTCCTTGCCCGCCATTCTCTTGTCAAACGCAGCCTTTGCGTCACCTGTACCAAAGGGAACGTATTCAAGAGCGTGGTCGGAAAGACGGCAGCCCATCTCGTTAAAGAACGCAATTCTCGCCTTTATCCAAGCTACAAGCTCCTCGTAGGTCTTGCAGCCGGTCTGCTCGATATAAGGAATGAAG
>JAZOAA010000078.1:0-9272 GCA_045595265.1 Eubacteriales bacterium | reverse complement strand
ATCGGTCATCGTGCTTTTTACAATATAGTTATGAACAAGGTCCATTATCATTTGAGCTTTGCCTCCATTTGACTACATATAGCTTTACAAGTATATTTTAGCATACAATTTTGAAAAAAGCAAGAATTTTTAGTCGATTTTCGGCGAGGGGTAAAATTTTTTTCAAAAATATCTGTTTTTTTAATGCTACACATAAAAAAGGGGCGTTTTTTGAAAAGCGAGGTTGACATCTTCGTACATTTTTAGTATAATATTCCTTGTAAAAATCGGAGGCCGTTTATGATTGATGAAAAATTCTATGAGAGAATGATGCGCCTATTAGGCGAGGACTACGAAGCGTTTCTCTCGTCGCTTGAAGAACCGCCGGTAAGAGCGGTAAGAGTTAATGAAGAAAAAATTTCGGTCGATGACTATTTATCAAAAACCGCGCTGTCGCTATCGGAAATCCCCTACGTGTCAAACGGATTTATCCCCGAAAGTGCAGAGGGCATCGGAACTACTCCGGAGCATCACTCGGGAATGATATACGTTCAGGACGGCGGCGCTATGGCAACCGTAAGCGCTCTTGATATAAAGCGCGGGTGGCGGGTTCTTGACAGCTGTGCGGCTCCCGGAGGAAAGGCGACGCAGATAGCATCGCGCATAGGGCGCGAGGGCTTTATATTAGCTAACGAATACGTTCCGAAAAGAGCGAAAATCATGCTAGGCAACTTTGAGCGAATGGGAGTGCGAAACGGAGTTATAACCTCGCTTGATACTGCCGAGCTTGCAGATATGTTCCGCGCATATTTCGACCTTGTTTTATGCGATGCGCCATGCTCGGGCGAGGGAATGTTCAGAAAAAGCTCCGAGGCGATAATGCAATGGAGCGAGGAGAACGTTATCGCCTGTGCAAAGCGGCAGGAGGAAATCCTGAACAACGTTGCAAGGACGGTAAAGGGCGGCGGATATCTGCTGTATTCAACCTGCACCTACTCCGTCGAGGAAAACGAGGAGACAGTGGCGCGCTTTCTTAAAAGCCACCCCGACTTTAAGCTCTGTAAGGTAAAGGACGAGCTGGCTCGCTGCACCGCGGGCGGTGTTGCGCTCGGGGGACTTTCGCCCGACGATGCGGAAAAATGCAGGCGCTTTTATCCCCATATTGAAAAGGGCGAGGGGCAGTTTATAGCCTTGATGCAAAGAGATGAGGACGCGCCGACACCCGAGGTTTTGTTCAAGGAAAGCATCACCCAGCCGACAAAGAGCGAGGCGGCGATTGTAGAAAAATTCTTCAAAGAAAATATGAAGGAAATACCGAAGGGCAGACTGATAAAGCAGGGCGGCGGCATCGCCATAGTTCCAAGCGGTATTCCCATACCGCAAAAAAGCACCTTTATGGCTGGGGTTATGGTTGGCGAGATTAAAGGCTCGCTTCTCATACCTCATCACCAATTCTTCTCGGCATACGGCTCTGATATGAAAAATACCGAAAACCTGACCCGCTCCGACGCGCGCGTCAGCGCGTACTTACGCGGCGAGGAAATCGAAGCTAAAGAAGCACGGGGCGGCTTCTGTGCCGTGACGTACGAGGGCGCGGCTCTCGGTGGCGGAAAAGTGTCGGGCGGAAGGATAAAAAATCATTATCCCAAAGGCCTTCGAAACAAATAAATAGGCAAAAATGAAAATAATTATTTACAAAAGGAGCAAAATACAATGAATAAGGTTCTTGCTATGGTGGGTGGAACACCTATCACAGAAAACGACGTAAACGAGTTTCTTATAGGGCTTGGTCAGAGAGGACAGAGCTACAACAACCCCGAGGGCAGAAAGATGGTGCTTAATCAGCTCATCGACTCAAAGCTGCTTTTACTTGATGCAAAGCGCAATCTCCTCGAGGCAGAGGCTGACTTTAAGGCTCAGCTCGCAAAAATCAAGGACAACCTTCTCACAAGCTACGCGGCGGAGAAGGCTATCGCGAACGTTTCCGTAAGCGACGCTGATGCGAAGAAATACTATGACGAAAACTCGGACAAGTTCACCTCCGAGGAGGCTGTGGACGCAAGCCACATTCTCGTAGAGAGCGAAGAGCTTGCAAACGCGCTTCTTGCCAAGATAAAGGCGGGAGAGATAAGCTTTGAGGACGCGGCAAGAGAGAACTCCACCTGCCCTTCGGGAAAAAGCGGCGGCAGCCTTGGCGAATTTGGCAGAGGACAGATGGTTGCCGAGTTTGACGCAGCCGTTTTCGCTATGGCAGAGGGCGAGATTTCATCTTCTCCCGTGAAAACGCAGTTTGGCTATCATCTTATAAAGCTTAATGCGAAAAAGGAAGCCGCTCCTATGGAATACGACGCCATAAAGGACGAAATCAAGGACGCTCTTCTCAACGAGAAAAGACGCGCGGCATACACCAGCAAGATAAATCAGCTCAAAATTCTCTACCCTGTCGATATGATGCTATGACAGAGGATTCCTCTTTGATAAAAAAGCGCCTTTGCGAGCTGGCAAGACGTGCTTATAGCACCTCAACCTTCGTTTTTACCGACTTTTTAGGTCTTGGCGAGCAGTCGCTGCTGGCGGAGGTTGTGAGAGAGATTCGCGGTGTGCATTTTGAGTCCTTTGGCGGCGCGGAGGGAGCGGAGAGAGTCGTCGTTCGCTTCGGAGACCCGGAGGAGCTTGGATACACGCTCCCCTACCCGATTGCTACACTCAAGGCAGAGCCGAAGAACCAAAAGTTTGCAGACAAGCTGACGCACCGTGATTTTTTAGGAGCTATAATGAATCTCGGAATCGAGCGCGAGGTTATTGGAGATATCGTTATAATAAATAATGTAGGATATATCTTCGTAAAAGAGGAAATGTGCGAATACCTGACCGCATCATTAACCAAAATAAAGCGCACGGACGTGGTTTTATCCGCCGTTTCGGATTTGCCCGATGGAGAGCTTTATAAAACCGAGGCGCGGCACGTTCAGGTCAGCAGTGAGAGGCTTGATGCCGTGATTGCAAAGGTGTTTTCGCTCTCGCGCGACGATGCGCAGTCCCTAATCAAAAAAGGGCTTGTGTTCGCCTCGGGAAAATGCATCGAAAGCACGTCCTATCCACCGAAGCCAAACGAAAAAATCAGCGTAAGAGGCCACGGCAGATTTATTTACAGAGGCTGCTCCTCCCTTTCGAAAAAAGGCAAACTTAACGTAGATATCGATATGTACGTGTGATTTTTCACAGAAGCAGAGATGCAACGCACGAACGACGCATCTCTGCTCTCGCTTTTCTTAAATCTCTTCTTGAAAAATAAATTCTTGTGACAAAAACCGCTTGACAAACATATTAATATATGATAAAATAGTTAAGTAAAATTCGTAGCGATATGACAGCTATAAAAACGAGGCGTAGCGAAGGTGGTATCGCGCCAGTTTCGGGTAGCGAATTAAAAACAACTAAATGTTGTTTTTAATGAAGCGAAACCGCCCAAAGCAAGGAATTGAAGGAGAGGTTTATCCTCGACGCGCAATGACTATGCGACGGTGGAGGGTAGCCGAATTATCTGAAAATCCCCAAACCCCTTGAAAACACTGACTTTTTCGGCTCTCCCGAATGCCGAACAGGTCTCAAAAAATAGGTCTGACCACATGTTTGACCACTTACAAAAAAAAATCGCATAAAATCACCAAATCGAGGTGTAGCGCAGTTGGTAGCGCGCCAGTTTCGGGTACTGGAGGCCTGGAGTTCGAATCTCCACACTTCGACCAAAGTTTAGTGCTTTTTGCACAAAAAAACAGTCTAAATCCTTGGATTTGGGCTGTTTTTTTATTTATTTTTGCCAAATCGAATAAATGGCAAAATTGCCTGTTTTTGAGGGAGAAATTATTCTCAATTGCCCTCGCCACCGGTTTTTGAGCATCTTTAGGTGTTTTTTCTTGAAAATCTATCAATCTACTCGTTTCATAATGAAAAAAAAGAGGGCTGACGATTCATTTTTAGCCCTCTGTGCGTTTAGGAGTTGGATGCCTTTTTCATTTCTGCAATTTCCGCTTTCATTGTTTTTATCAGCTCTGCGAGCTTTTCTTCGCATTCCTCTCGTGTCTTGGCGTAGACATTCTTGGATATGCGTTTGCCGTTGACTCTCGGCGTGAAACGTCCTTCATAGAGGTGATCGTTTATCATCGTCACGCATCCGGTGCCGCTCTTTCGTATCTTTGGCTTGTACGGCTCGAAATTTTCCTCTACCTCGCTCGTTTGTGTTTTCTTTGGCTCATCGGGTGCTTCGGACATTTCTGTGTCCGTACCGCCGATTTTTCGGTCTATCCTAAAGAGTGAACCATTATGTCTGTTCTCGTTTTCATTCATGAGTCCTCTTAACGTAGACAACACGATTTCCGGAACATAATCGTCTGTCGAGTTCCTCAAGTATCCGCAATAAAACTCTATTGCTTTTTCTATAAATTCACTTGTTTTTTTGCAATCCGCAACTGTCATCAAAGATTTTGCTTCTTCCATTGTTGAGCTTTTTACCCACAATGTGAATCTTATTTTTTCTTCAACTTCTTCACTTTTTTATTCACAATCGAATTTTCCCTTCATAGCGTTTTTCGAAGCGCCTCGTATTTACACGGCTTTATTATGGTTGTAGGCTTATGTTGCGTTATCTCTAACGTCATTTTAGAGAAAAAAGCGTTTTCCCATTTTTTTAGCGCTACTCTCAAATACCCCCAAAACTCTCGTGAATGCGGTCGGCACTGCCGTCCGCTGTGAGCTGGGTGGTGCTCGAAAGCGCCACCCATTTCTCCTGCTTCTCCAACCCTCTTACTTGTCGTGAACAAAGCGTCATGTTTGTCGGGGGTTCACTCGCATCGGTTCGAGGTTCTCACTCTTCCACGGATGCCGGGGAAACCGCTCACAATCGCTTTTCTTTCCTCGGTGTGTTCGCACCGTGCCGAGCCTCTGAATCTCTCTCGCCGCTGCTTTTGCTGTTATTGCTCTATAAGATTTTCAATGTTTTTATCCATATTTTCTCCAAACGAAAAAGCCGCACTGCTACAAACAATGCGACTTTTTCTTTCGTTTACATTTTGTTATTTAGAAGTGGATTTCTTCTCGATTTTATAGAGATACGCAGGTGAAGATTTAACGAGAATCGGAGAAAAAGCACCAATAATTTTATCCGAGAGAGGCGTATCACAAACGACGTAATCTACCTTTGAAAGCGAGAAGAGCTCAAATGCCGAGGTGGACGAAAACTTTGTGGAATCGCACATAAACACTTTAACCTTCGCATGCTTTGACATTGCGACGCGCATATTGCACTCCTCCTCCGACCAATCAGAGATAGCGCCTTTATCCGAGAGAGATGCAGCCGAGAAGAACATTATATCGGCGTTGTACTTATCGAGAGATTCTTCTGCGGTGTGACCAACAAAAGCGTAACTGTCGGTGAGAAGCCTTCCTCCTGTTGAATACACGAATGCGCCAGCCTCGGCAAATTTCTTCGCGGCAAGAAGCCCGTTGGTTATGACGGTGTGCTTCCCCCCACGGTCGATATTATCCGCAATGTGAAGAGCTGTAGAGGATGCATCGGCGTAAATAACATCTCCTACCTTCAAGAGCGTAGATGCAACCTGCGCCATTCTCGCCTTTTCCTGGGCGCTTTTGCCTTGTCTGAAATATACAGGAGAGGTCTCCTTTCCCTCATAGAGCATTACTCCGCCGTGACAACGCTTCACAAGGCCTGCGTGCTCAAGAGCTGTAATGTCGCGTCTGACGGTGGGAAGACTTGCATAAAGTCTCTCCGCAAGGGTGTTTACGGATATAAAATTATCTCTTGTAAGCATCTCGAGTATTTCGTTTTGTCTTTGATTTTTAAGCATTTCTGTGCGCCCCCGCAATTGATCGTTTTTGAGCGGTAATCATTGTTTTGCTCATTAATTGACTTTCGCCTTACACTATGGTACAATTGTAACAGCAAAAAGTCATTTTGTCAACAGGAATTTCGGTGAAAAATATGATTAAATTGATCGCTTTTGATTTAGATGGAACACTCACGCAACACAAAACCAAGCTATCCGAGGAAAACCGCAGAGTGCTGGATGCTCTCGGTGAAAAATATAAGCTCGTTATGGTTGGAGCGGGAAAATGCGAGAGAATTTTCGAGCAAATGGATAAATATCCAATAGATATTATCGGAAATTACGGTCTCGAGGTATCGCTTTACGACAAAGATATCCGCGGTCTCAAAAAAACAGTCTCACATAAATTTGATTGCGACAGAGAAGCTGTGAGCGCTCGTGTTGCGGCATTGCGCGAGCAATTCGGATTTACGGAATACAGAGGCGACTCCGTGGAATTTCACGATTCGGGATGTATTACCTTTGCAATCCTCGGAACCAAGGCAATTCAAGAGGAAAAGCTTGCATTCGACCCCGACAGAGCAAAGAGAAGAAAGATATATAAGGAAGTTTGCGATGTTTTTCCCGAGTACACAGTGTTTATCGGCGGCTCGTCATCCTTTGATATGGCACCCGCTCCCTTTGACAAGAGATACTCCCTCGAGACTTACTGTCGGGAGTTTGGGATTTCCCCGGACGAGGCAGTGTTTGTAGGTGACGATTACGGCGAGGGCGGAAACGATGAATCCGTTTACAAATCCGACTTTCGATTCATAAAAATAGATGACTACCGACTTTTCGGCGAAGCGGTAAAGGAGCTTTTGCAATGAACCTTATAGAATCCCTTGGAATAAAGCAAAAGTGCGCCTGCGGAAGAGAGCATCTCTGCCCTATCAAGTACATATCAATAGGCGAAGGAGCAATCGACACTCTCTCGGATATTGTATCAGAATATTCTAAAATTCTCGTTGTCGCAGACGGAAACACATACGCCGCGGCAGGCGATAAGGTTTGCACAGCGCTTTCGGGTAAGGACTACAAAAAATGTATATTCGGCACCGAGCTTCTCGTTCCCGACGAGAGAGCCATTGCGAAAATTGAAGAAAGCATCACCGATGAAACAGAGCTTGTCATAGGCATAGGCTCCGGAGTCATAAACGACCTATGCAAATATACGAGCTTCCGCCGCGGACTGCCTTACGTTATCGTAGCCACCGCCCCCTCAATGGACGGTTACGCCTCGGTCGGCTGCGCCTTGATACTTGACGGACTTAAGGTGACACTCAACGGCAAGGTGCCCATGGCAATACTTGCAGACACCGAAGTTCTCGCGAATGCACCGCTTGGTATGATACTTTCAGGCTACGGTGACATAATCGGAAAATATTCCTGCCTATCCGATTGGAAGCTTTCATCACTTGTAAACGGCGAATATCTCTGCGAGGAGGTTTGGCAGGCTACCATGCGAGAGGTGGAAAAAACGCGAGCTTTAGCAGGAAGAATCACCACTCGGGACAAGACGGCAGTTGGCTCGCTTATGGAATCACTGGTCGCGGTGGGCGTTCTTATGGCATACGTTGGAAATTCCCGTCCGGCATCGGGATCGGAGCATCATTTTTCCCACTTCTTCGAGATTACGGGAATTATCGGGGGCAAGGACTATCTTCCGCACGGAATTGATGTATTTTATTCTGCTGCTGAAACCGCAAAGCTTCGCGAGAAGCTTCTCGCGCTTGAGAAAATTCCCGAAACTTCCGAATACGATGAAGCCTTGAGAATAATCGAGACCGAGAGAATTTACGGAAAGCTCGGGCGTGAAACGCTTGCACTTCAAGAGCGCGTAGGATTCTATAGAGAGATCGAAAAGAGACTTTCCGTCTACCGAAATAGATGGGAGGATATCCGCAAGCTGCTCTCAGAAGCACCGACTTTCAAAGAAATGAAGGAAATGCTTACAGATGTGGGAATGAATTACTCCGATTTTGAAAAATACTACGGAAGAGACAGTATCGACGATGCAACGCTATACGCAAAGGACACCAAGGACAGATATACCGTACTTTGGATGTATTATGATATTTTCTCATAAAAATTAAGAGGTATTACGGAAAAGTAGCTTCTACACCGTAAATCTTGAATACCAACGATTATACTTGATTTTGTATTATAAAACCGAGGCGGAAAAATCCGCCTCGGTCATTATTTTTTAGTTTTCATATATAAATATTAAATTGAGGTTGATTACATACTCATTTTAGGCGTGTAATCTTCTGCAATATCTTCTTCTACATCTCCCTCGGTTGTATCCTCAAGAGGAACGTTTTCCATAGCAATTTCTTGCAACTCACCGATTCGTTTCCTAACGCTTTCGGAAATTGCCACAGCTCTTTGATGGTCTACAAATTCAATTATACCCTCATCGGAAAACAGTTCCATTATCATATCCGGTACATCCGCAAGAGCTTCGAAATCGATCCAAGAGAAATCGGATACTAATTTAATCTGATCTGCATGACTCTTTTTAAACGGTTTGCAAACGATATCTAACCTTTTTATCTTCAGAGTAAAACTCTCCGTTTTCATCGATAATATAAAATGTTTTCATCTTTTAATCTCCTTAATTTTTGAATTCTTGTGGTTTTGAAATTCAAAAAGGAGATTAAGGGTATTTAGCTATGTACTCTTCGTACCGATTTTTAAGCATAAAAAATACTCCTCCCGAAACCTCGGGAGGAGTTCTGCATGCGGCTTTGGATATACCCCATAAAAATATAAATAGCGCCAAGTCGGGCATACTGTTATCGTCAAAAAATGACAAACAAAAAGCCTTACAAATCAACTTCTCCGCGAGGGCCTTTGACTTGCAAGGCTTTAATAAGTTCTTACAATTTGGATATAATCATTTAATTCGTTTTACGCTTTATGCCTCGATCCTTTAATTTTGTTCCCGCGCGATTAACACTTGCTGATTTTGCTATGTTTTTTTGCAATAGAATTATAACCAAACGGACGAATAATGATTTCGCCAAGCCATTGTCATCCATATTCTTCGATAACATTATACTTTGTTCTACACAAAAAAATAGGGAAATAGGTCGGTTAATTAAAATATTTTAAATATTTTTATAAATATTTAAGAATAAAGGTTTTTCAATCGATAAATTTAGGAGAAACAATAAGAGCGATTTTATCTAAATTTGGTTGTTCCTTTTGGGGGATTCTTTCTTTGGCTAATGAGGGTAAAATTTTAACGGAGTAGCTCGCGCCTCAAAAGGAAATATTGCATGTTACATTACGCAGGATGTCACGTTATTTGCGTAAAGGTTGAGGTATATACTTTCGCCCTCGGCTTTGTACTTGAGAATATCCTCTTCAAGCTCTGGGATTGAGTCGAGACTGCCCTTGCAGTAG
>JAZOAA010000077.1:0-20900 GCA_045595265.1 Eubacteriales bacterium | reverse complement strand
GTCTTACCAACACCCGTAGGGCCGGCAAATATCATAGAAACGGGACTGCGTCGATACGAAACACCGCTGCGGCGGCGTCTAATAGCCCTAACGACCGCGCTTACCGCCTCGTCCTGACCTATTATCTGACGCTCTATCCTTTCTTTTAAGCCGTTAAGCTCCGTGATTTCCCCTTCCGAAAGCTCAGACGAAGGAATTCCCGTCCATATTTCGATTACCTTATATAAATCATTAGGTGTCAGCTCCAGTTCATCTGCGACAGGCGTTATTATCTTTTGTCTGGTCTCCAGACGGATACGCTCTACCTTCATATCGGCGAGCAGCTTGTAATTCTCTTCCGTCTGACCTTCGGGAGCTTCAACCTTTGATTCAAGCTCTGACATGCTGGCTTGCAGCTCAGCAAGCTTTTTCTCATTTTTCTTTTTCTCGTTTAATTCAGGGCAAAGCAAAGCCGCCTTTGCAGCCGCCTCATCTATAAGGTCAATTGCCTTATCGGGTAAGAATCGCTCTGTTATATACTTTTCCGAAAGTATTGCGGCAAGGCGCGCAACCTTATCCGATATACGAACGCTGTGATAAAGCTCGTAATAGGATTTTATCCCCTTAATTATTTCAACGGTATCCTCAACGGAAGGCTCGTCCACCTTAACAGGCTGAAATCTTCTCTCAAGTGCGCTATCCTTTTCAATACAACGTCTATACTCCTTGAGAGTAGTCGCACCTATAACGCGTATCTCTCCGCGTGAAAGCGCGGGTTTAAGAAGATTCGCAGCGCTCATGCTGCCGTCAGAGGTTTCGCCCGCACCCGCGATATTATGAACCTCGTCGATCATTAAGATTACGTTTCCGAGAGCCTTAATTTCTTTTATAAGCCCGTGTATTCTTGATTCAAACTGGCCTCTGAATTGTGTACCGGCAACCAAAGCAGTAAGATCAAGCAGCCATATTTCAAAGCCTGCCAGCGCTTCGGGAACACGGCCGTCCACGATTCTGGTCGCGAGCTCCTCTACTATTGCGGTTTTGCCTACACCAGGCTCACCTATAAGACAAGGATTGTTTTTTTGTCTTCTGCAAAGGATCTGAATCATTCGGTCTATTTCACGGTCTCTGCCGACTATTCTATCAATTTTTCCGGATAGCGCCTTTGCATTAAGGTTTGTGCAATACGTTGTAAGAAGCTTTTTTGAAGGTGCTTCCTTTCGGGTGTCGCCTTTTTTCTTCCCTTGATCGTCCTTGGGAGATCCGGGATTCATCGGCATACCGAATATTTCTCCAAGATTGAGTGTAGGCACCTTTGAACCCTCGGAATCGCCATCGGACTCAACAAGTGCGTTCTCCATAAGACCGTCGATTTCGGCAGACATATTCTGTATCGCCTCTTCGTCAATGCCCATCTTCTTGAGCATATCGTTAACGGGCTTGATCCCCAGCTCTGATGCACAATTCAGACAAATTCCCTCGTTTACGCTACTACCGTTATCTATGCGAGTTATAAATACCACAGCGGGTCTTTTTTTACACCTCGCGCATATTTGAAGTTTCATTAATAACCACCTATTTTACTGTTTTAGAAGCTTAAAAGAAGCTCCAGAGGGTTGAAGGCATTAAAGAACTTGTAAAGAATGAAGCCTTCAAACGATGAGATAAGCTCGTTTCCGTCGAAAACGGAAAGATTGAATATAAGCGACAGAAGAACTGCAAGTCCCCAAGAAATAAGTACAAAAATAAATATTCCGAAAATCATTCCCAGTGTTTTGTTGATTTTTCCCAAAAGTCCCGCGTTGCAGAACTTGTTCAAAAGGAAGAAAGCAAGGTTAAAGAGAAGTCTTCCGAGCAAGAAGAGAACAATCGCAGATATAGCAACTGATATAACGTTTACAACCGGGTCAGTAACAGTGCCGATAAGCGCATCAAGATAATTCTCGCTGCTGACAGCTCCTTCACCGATATTTACGTTAAACGCGGCGGCAGCCATTTTAAGAAGAGTCGGCAACTCACCGGCAGCGGTTTCGGGAGTAACTCCTGACATGTTTTTATACATAAAATCGCTGACGTAACCGGTTATCGGCGCTCTAATAATCGGAGCTACGACAAGATCGGAAAACCACGGACAGCAAAAATATGCAAACGCAAGTGACGCTACCGTCTTAAAGGGCCTGACCGCCATACTGACAAAGCCCTTAGTAACACCGTAATAAACTCCGAAGGCAATTATGCCCAGAAGCAAAAGATCAACAAAAATAGCCAAAATCACGATTTGACTCTCCTTTCGTAAAAAAGTTATTAGTCTACCTAATATTATAATATAAATTTATGAACAAATCAATACGGAAAATTACTTAAAAACAACGTTTTCAGATGAAAAAACAGAAGATAACCGTTCCCTCACCTTTTCTTCAGATGAAATCAATACATCCTTCATAACAGAGTACTTTTTAGTACTTTCATCAAAAATAACGATTTTAGTATTTCCTCTGTTCAAAGCTGCGATCCTGTATATTCTTTGTATTCTGGGATCGGAAAGTGCGGGAACCTTAATATAAAAGCAAGACTCAGGAGACTTTTCGTTCTTTTTGTCCACCGTTCCGTTTTCATACAATCTCTCAATATCCGAGAGAAGTATTTTTGCAGGCTCGCCCTCTTCTATTGACAGTGCGCCATCAACGACCACGGCGCTATCCTCAATAATAAAATCTGAAAGCTTGGAATACTGTCTGGCAAATACAACAACTTCTATTTCCGCGTACCTGTCTTCCAGCATAATAAATGCCATCGTATCTCCGTTTTTCACGATTTTCGTGCGTTTTGCCGTTATAACTCCGGCAACCTTAACATAAGCACGGTCACAGTACTTGACCTTTAGCTCATCAAGCCCGCCCTCCGTCGCAGCATCAAGAAGATCCGATATCTTATCTGTGCGTATGCGGGAAATATAGTCTGTAAAACCGTCAATAATATGGCCGGAAAAATACATTCCGGAGCTTTCCTTCTCAAGCGCAAGCAATTCCTTCAAGGAATATTCACTAACATCGGGATATTGATAAGCGGTATTTGAGCTGACGGACACGGAGCTGAAAAGATCCATCTGACCTGAAATGTTATTCCTTATTTTTTCATGCTCGGAATCAAGTATAGACTCATAGCAGGAAATGAGTGCATGACGAGTTGTACCCAGCGAGTCAAAAGCTCCGCACTTTATCATAAATTCCAGAGTTCTCTTATTTATATCGGAATTTATCATTCTGGATACAAATTCATCAAATGATAAAAATGCACCGCGTGACCTTTCGGCTAATATGGCACGTACGAACTGACGGCCCACATTTTTAATAGCAAGGAGTCCGAATCTTATATCTTTGCCATCAGTGGTAAAGCTTTCTCTACTGGAATTTATATCCGGGGGTAAAACGCGGATTCCGAACCTCTGAGCATCGGCTATATACGCTTTTACCTTGGCGGTATTATCAAGAACGCTCGTCAAAAGTGCGGAGAAGTACTGAGCCGGATAATGCGCCTTAAGGTATGCTGTTCTATATGATAATATGCCGTATGCGGTTGCATGGCTCTTATTAAATGCATACTGCGCAAAGCCCAGCATTTCTTCAAATATCTCCTCAGCGACGGCAGAACTTACACCGCGAGAGGTAACGCCTGAAATAAAATCGGCTCTTTCTGCCTGCATAACCGAGGCTTTCTTTTTTGACATGGCACGGCGCACATTATCTGCTCGCGCATAAGAATAACCCGCAAGAGCACGGCATATTTGCATTACCTGCTCCTGATAAACTATACAACCGTAAGTAACGTCAAGTATAGGCTTTAGCTTATCGGTTTTATATTCGATTTTTTCCGTTCCGTGCTTTCTCGCAATAAAGGTATCGATAGAATCCATGGGACCCGGACGATACAGTGCTACACACGCAATTATATCTTCAAGACACGACGGACGAAGCTTTGACAACACCTGCTTCATTCCGCCCGATTCAAGCTGAAAAACTCCATCTGTCCTTGCATCACACAAGAGCTCGAACGTTGCAGCGTCATCAAAAGGAATCTTGGTAATATCAAATGACGGCTCGCTTTCCCTTATTGCAAGCTCGGCATCGTGTATAACGGTAAGGTATCTGAGTCCGAGAAAATCGAATTTTACAAGACCGAGCTTTGCATCCGTGTTCATATCGAACTGCGTTACCACACCCGTTCCGCTATAAGACAACGGAACGTACTCGTACGTAGGCTTCTCGGTTATTACGACACCTGCTGCATGAGTAGATGCATGACGGGGCATACCTTCAAGTCGGCGACTCATGTCAAGAAGAGTCCTGACCTCAGCGTCGGATTCGTAAAGTTTCTTTAACTCCTGGCTTTCAAGAGCGGTGTCAATACTCTGACACATAAACGGCACAAGCTTTGCTACGGTATCGACCTTGCCGTAAGGCATACCAAGCGCACGTCCTACGTCACGCACGGCAGCTCTGGCAGCAAGAGTACCAAAAGTAACTATCTGCGCAACCTTATCCTCCCCGTACTTTGACTTTACATAATCTATTACTTCCTCACGTCTGTTATAACAAAAATCAATATCAAAGTCAGGCATGGAAACTCGCTCAGGATTAAGAAATCTCTCAAAAAGCAAATCAAACGCAATAGGGTCAACGTCGGTTATACCGACAAGAAAGGCTACAAGACTTCCGGCTCCAGATCCACGTCCCGGTCCTACGGGAATATCGCTTCCTTTAGCAAATGAGACAAAATCACTTACTATCAAGAAGTAAGCGTTAAAGCCCATTTTGTCGATTACCGAAATCTCGTACTCTATCCTCTCGGTATATTCTTCCCGCTTATGCTGAGAAAAAACTATTCGCCCTTCCGAAATTTTTCTTTCAAATCCCGAGTATGCATCAAATCGGAGCTTGTCCTTGTGTGACATTCCGTTTTCTGCCTTGAAATCGGGAAGATGAAGCTTATCAAAATTGAAATCAAAATTGCATTTTTCTGCAATTTTAACAGTATTTTCTATCGCTTGCGGCACATCGGCAAAGAGAACCTTCATCTCCGATGCTGATTTGAAATAGAACTCATTGGTTGCAAATCCAAGCGGATTCCCTTCACCTACAACAGTATTCGTCTGAATACAAACGAGCGTTGACTGCATTTGCGCATCGGAGCGATTAATATAATGAACGTCGTTGGTTGCAACAAGCGATATATCGAGCTTTTGGCTCATAAGCTTAAGCCCGTAATTCATTTTCATCTCCTCGTCAAGTCCGTGACTTTGAATTTCGAGATAAAAATCTTCACCGAAAATTTCTTTTAATTCAAGAGCTGCCTCCTCGGCAAGCTCCACCTGTCCCGATATCAAAAGCGATGGCACTCTGCCCGCTACACACCCCGAAAGAGCTATAAGACCTTCGCTGTGCGAACGAAGAAGCTCCATATCGATTCTCGGCTTTGAATAAAAGCCGGTAATGAAGCTTTCCGAAACCATGTAGCAGAGATTTCTGTATCCTACCTCATTTTTACACAAAAGCACAAGGTGATTTCCGGAGGAGTCGAGCTTTCCCTCCTTCTTGAATCTTGAACGCTCTGCGACGTAAACCTCGCATCCTATAATAGGCTTTATTCCCTTCTCCTTGAGAGCGAGATAAAACTCAACCGCGCCGTACATCACGCCGTGGTCGGTTATTGCAACGGCGGTCTGACCGTCAGATATAGCCTTGTCGGCTATTTCCGATATTTTTGCCGCACCGTCAAGCAAGCTGTATTCGGTATGAAGGTGAAGATGGACAAATTCTCCCACGACGTAACTCCTTTTCTGATTATTTTTCTTCTAAAAGCTGCGAGCCAAGCTCCATAATTTTTTTCAATCTGTGCGATAACCCCGGTTTAGATATCGGGGGTACAGCAACCGCCGCAAGCTGGGAAAGCGATAGGTCTTTATTCTGCAGTCTCAGTCTCGCCGTAACCTCAAGCTCCTCGGGAAGCGAGGAAAGAAGATTTTGCTCTTCGAGCTTGGATATTACTTCTAATTGCTTTGCGGCGGCATTGACGGCTTTCGCGATGTTATTTGTTTCACAATTTATTCTTCTGCTGACATTTCGTCGCATTTCGCCCTCTGCCCTGGCATTAAACAAATCGAACATTACTTTATTCATTGAAGATAATGCACAAAATTCCTCAATGGACGAGCTACTCTTAAAATATGCGACAGTACCGCTTTTTTTATACGAAATAAGCGGTACGGTACCGTACTCCGATAAAAAATCCGCAAATATTAACGCTCTGTCACCCAACGAAAATTCCATCGAATACTGTTTCTTAGGATCGGATATTTTTCCGGATGCCAAAAACACGCCGCGCAAGAAAGCGGAAAGACAGACGGGACACTTAAATGAGCATATTTCAGCTCCCATTGCAATCGAATTTATATACCGCTCACAGCTTTTGGACGCAAAAGACAAGACATAGTAACGTCCGCCGGTGCTTTCACGATATATCTGCGCCTCGGTAGAATAAAACTCACGTATCAGCTTAAATAAAAAATCTGCCGTGGATTTTTTCTCTAAATTTATTCTTATTATTCCACCGGAAAGAACGGCTTTCGAGAAAACCACTCCTGTGAGAAGAGACCTTCTGCAGCACGTCTTATAAACCTGACTAATTATATTTTCTTTTTGTTCTGATGAAAAAGACATACGCACTCCCAGCACTAGTCAGTGCACATAAAAATTAAAATCCTATCGGTATTATCTCCGGCTCAAGAACGATACCGTACTTTTCATATACAATGGCGGACACTATATTTATCAGCGATACAACATCGGAGCTTAAAGCATCTCCGATATTCACAATAAATCCGGCATGCTTTTCAGAAACCGAGGCTCCGCCAACGGTAGTTCCCTTTAGACCGCAGCTTTCAACAAGCTGCCCTACAAACACATCATCTGACGGCTTCTTAAAAATACTACCGAGTGATGGGTATGTATACGGCTGTGTAGCAATACGCCGCGTCTGCCATCTCATACACTCCTCGCGTACGTCATACGGTGTCGATTCAACAAATTCAAACACAACCGATAAAACAACGTATCTACCGCCGGAAAAGATGCTGTGACGATAGGAAAAATCCGCATCGCTACAGGATATATTTACCACATCACCGCTTAGTGAATCATAAGCTTCTATACTTTTCACAACCCGCGAAATATCAGAGCCGAAAGCTCCGGCATTGCCAAAAACAGCACCACCGACAGATCCGGGTATTCCGCACAGCTGCTCAAATCCCGAAAGACCGCAACCTGCAAGAACTGTTGCTACCGCCGAAATCGGCAGACCGCACTCGGCATACATAGTCCTGCCAGATACTAAATGCTTTCTCAGCTTATCCGTTTTTATAACAATTCCGTTATAACCGCTGTCGGAAAAAAGAATATTTGAAGCTCCCCCCACGACTGTATAGGGTGCTTTATTTTTTTTAAAAAACATTAGCATTTTCAAAAAATCAGCTTTATTTTCAGGCAGTATCAAGATTTTTGCATTGCCGCCTGTTTTTATACGTGATATTCTGCTTAATTTGAAATTCTCTTTATATTCTACGTCGTTTGCTTTGAGATACTCTTTTATATACTCAAGCATGACACCTCATAGTATTAAATATAGTTTTGCTTCTCTTTAAGCATATCAATAGCAGCTGCTCTTTGCGACTCGGTAATATCAATACCGCCAAGAATTCTTGAAAGCTCCGATACACGGCCGTCCTCGTCCAAAATTTTAACCGACGTTTCGGTAGCACCGTTTACATCGCCTTTTTTAATAAGGAAATGCGTGTCTGCCAATGATGCAATTTGTGCACTGTGGGTTATCGAGAAGATTTGCGATGATTTGGATAAAGAAAGCATTTTTATTCCGATTTTTCTGGCAGTCTTACCCGAAACGCCCGAATCAATCTCGTCATATATCAATGTGGGAACTCCGTCCTTATCTGCTATAACGCTCTTAAGTGCTAGCATTATTCTTGACATCTCACCACCCGATGCTATCTTATTTAAGGGTTGCGGCTCGGCACCTCTGTTTGCGCTTATATAAAACTCAACAAAATCAGAGCCGTCACGCGTAAGCTGCTTTTCTCCGTTCTTATGCGACTCCTTCATCGACACGAAGAACTGAACCTTCGGCATATCCAAGAACTCAAGAGTTTGCTTAACCTCATTTTCCAGAGTGGGTACAACATTTGCACGCCTTTTGTGCAAAACGTCAGCAAGTTCAAGCGCTTCTCTATATATACTTCTTTCCTTTGCGGCAAGCACTGCCAGTATATCCTCAGAGTTTTCGATTGTTTCAAGCTCCGCGGCAGCTTTATCACGAAAGGCAAGTATATCTTCTACGGTGAAACCGTATTTTCTTTTCAGCTTTGAAATCTTATCAAGTCTTGATTCTATATCATTAAGAGTTTCTGTGGAGTCACCGCCAATATCATCAAGAACCGAGTACACCTCTTCCGCGATATCCTCAACCTGATATAAAACGTCGCGCAGGCGCTCGGCATAATCATCAAAATTCGGAACTACGTCAGATATTTGCTCAAGAGCCGTAGCACTTCTGTCAAGCAGATACGAGATGCTGCCCTTCTCACTTCCCTTTAGTGCCTTGTAGGCAAACTCGGAATTTTTAGTTATCTTTTCGCTATTTTTTATTTTTACTTTTTTATCAACAAGCTCCTCTTCTTCACCCGCATGAAGAGAAAGTGAATCTATATCATTTATCTGATACTCTAAAATCTCTTTTTTTCGCTCTCCCTCTGCTCGCTTGTCGCTGACTTCCTTTATTTCCTTCCTAACTTCTTCCAGCTTTGTAAAAGCTTCTCTGTACTTTATAAGATATTCCTTATTATCGGCATAGGTGTCAAGCAGCTCAAGATGGCTTGCGCTTTCGGTTAGCTGTGCAGTATCGCTCTGCGCGTGTATGCTTATAAGACTCGGCGCCATAGCTTTCAACACAGCATTGCTTATAGCTCTGCCGTTTACGGTAATCTTAGAATGTCCCGAGATGCTCATCGTTCGTTGCACAAGTATTGTTCCGTCCTCCGCTGGATCGATACCAAGCTCGGAGAGAGCTTTCAATATACTGTCACTCATATCGCCAAAAAGGGCGCTGACCATTGCCGTGTCACTGCCCGTACGTATAAGCTCTCGCTCGGCCTTGGCACCAAGCAAATAATTTATACTGTCTATAATTATGGATTTTCCGGCGCCGGTTTCACCCGTCAAAACCGTAAACCCATTATCAAAATCAAAATCTACCGATTTGATAACGGCGATATTTTCAATATGTAAAGAAATTAGCACAACCGTTTCACCAACCTAAGTTTTATTATTTGCCAAATCCAACCTTAAGCTCTTCGGCAAGCTTTTCTGCAGAGTCGTTATCTTTTACAACCAAAAGTATTGTGTCATCGCCCGCAACGCTGCCTACTATATCATCGTGATGCATGGAATCAACGCAAACCGCCAATGCGTTTGCCATTCCGGAAAAGGTTTTTACGACAACTATATTTCCTGCCGCCGCAATTTTAACAACCGAGTCGGTTATCGCGGAATTTAATACAGGAACGCTGCCGGTATGTCTTGCTCCCGGAGCTACGTACTTATATTCCCCAGTGGAGCTTACGCCCTTTACCAGATTTAACTGCCTTATGTCACGGGAAATCGTAGTCTGCGTTACATTATAACCGTTTTCTTTCAGACGGTTTATAAGCGTTTCTTGAGTATCTATGTCATATTTTTCGATTAGCTCAAGTATTTTCTTCTGCCTTGCATTTTTCATAACGATACAATCCTCCGATTTATACCGTGCCGTTAAGCACTTTTATTTTCTTGAATAGGACAGAAAACATATTGTTTTCGGAAAACGTCAACATCTTAAGCCTTTTAGAGCTTTTTTTAACAACGCACCACTCGCCTGCCGTAATTTTTGTAAACAGTCTTCCGTCAACGCTTACGTTCAATGCCGCCTCACCTGAGTTTGAAATCTTAATGCACTCGTCCTTTCCGTAAACGATAGAACGGTTAAAGAACGAATGAGGACATACCGGTGTTACGGTAATAGAATCAAGTCCGTGAGCCACTATCGGTCCGCCGGCGGAAAGTGAATATGCCGTAGAGCCGGCCGGAGTAGACAGTATTAGGCCGTCAGCACGGTAAACAAGTCGGTCTCCGTTAGAGTTTTCAAGCTTAAAATCAGATATTCCCAAGTAGTCCTCGTGTGAAAAGACAACGTCGTTTACCGCGTCTCTTCCCGATATTTCGTGAACTCCTTCTGATGAATACCTTTCAACAGTAAGAAGCATCTTGCTTTCCAAAGAAAAATCACCGGTAACAAGTCTGTCAAGAAGGTTAATATTGTCAATCTCAACCTCGCTTAAGTATCCTACCTTGCCGAGATTTATTCCAAGCATCGGTATATCTAGAGATATGGCGATACGCGAGGCATCAATAACAGAGCCGTCGCCTCCAAGAACTATAACTAACTCGGCATCATCAGGTAAATCGCTATAAGTAACGGCACCGAACTTTTTCAGCCCTTCAAAAGCCGCGTCGATGTATGGCGTAATATTAAGCGATACGAGCTTTTTTACTACATCAGCTGTAACCTTAAGCGCCTCGTCTTTTTTCTGATTTGGAATCAATATTACCTTTTTCATAAGGACTTTTCCTCTTTTACAAAATGTGCTAAAAATTCTATATTACCGTCACCGCCGGTGATAGGAGATTCTATAATACCGCGGTTAACAAAGCCTACATTTTCCGCAAAGCTTAACACCTTATCAACCGCCGCTTTCCTCAAGATTGCATCTTTAACTATTCCGCCCTTTGAAAGCCCGTTTCTGCCAACCTCAAATTGAGGCTTGATAAGACATACAAAATCCCCTCCTGCGCGGATGCAATCAAAAATGGCAGGAATAATATACGTTGCGGAAATAAAAGAAACATCCATTACGACAATATCGGGTACGTACTCAAGATCCTCGGGAGAAAGATACCTTGCATTAAAATTCTCTATTACCGTAACCCGCTTATCATTCCTTAAATAATCGACCAGCTGATCTTTTCCTGAATCAAGAGCGATAACGTGCTCTGCTCCGTGAGAAAGCAAGCAATCTGTAAATCCTCCGCTTGAAGCACCAACGTCTAAAGTTTCTTTTCCCAAAACGGAAATACCAAACGAGGAGAGTGCGCCCTCAAGCTTAAGACCTGCCCTGCTTGCGAATTTTTTATCCTCGGAGGCAGAGACCTTAACATCCGAGTCCTCACTTATTTCATAGGAAGGCTTTATAATCACCTTGCCGTCTACCGTGACAGAGCTTGATAAAATGAGATTTTTCGCATCAGTTCTGCTTCTGGCGAGTCCGGCGTTATATAAAAACACATCAAGTCTCATCGGACATACCGATAAAGGCGGTGTCGCTTATACTACCGTCAACACCTTCCACAAGGAGTCTGACTCGCTGCTCCGCCAAGGTTAATCGCTCATTGCACACACGTATCAGACGAATAGCGGACTCAAAAGACTCAAGCGACTCATCAAGCGACATATTACCGGACTCGAGCTTCTTGATTTCAGCATCAAGTTTCTCCATTGCATCTTCAAAATTAATTTTCTGCTCCATTTTAAGCCTTCTTTTCTATTTTTATTACCTTTGCACTAATGTCACCGTCGCTCAAAACTATATCCAGATTCTGATTGACACAAACGTCACCGACTCTGGTGATAACAGTTCCCTCGCACTGAATTATAGAGTATCCTCTCGAAAGCACTGCCAAAGGATCCATAGCCGAACATTTTTCTGAAGCCAGCATCAAAGCAGAACGCTTCTCCTTAAGAATACTTTCCATTTTAGAACTCACATCTTTATATGCATCGGAAACGGCAGACGCCTTCTTTTCAAAAATCCTATCAGGAATCTTTTCTAACAAAGTACTCTTCATCATTTGAAGAGTTTCTCTTGCATACCTTGCCTTACGTGAAAGCGCCCCCTCCGCGCGAGAATAATATTCATCAAGCCGAAGCGTTATTTCCTTAATATCCGGAACAACCAGCTCCGCGGCTGCCGATGGCGTTGGAGCGCGCATATCAGAGACAAAATCACAAATAGTAAAATCCGTTTCATGTCCGACCGCGGAAACAACAGGAATATGCGAATCGTATATTCGCCTGGCAAGCTTCTCGCTGTTAAATGCCCACAAATCCTCAATCGATCCTCCGCCGCGTCCGATAATAATAACGTCAACAAGACCGCTCTTGTCAAAATAATCTACACCGCTTATAAGACTTTCTTCAGCGCCCTCGCCCTGAACCAACGCCGGATAAACATAAAGGGTTGCAAGCGGAAACCGTCTGCCTGTAACGTTTATAATATCTCTTACCGCGGCTCCGGTTGGCGAAGTAATAACTCCTATTCTATCCGGAAAACGAGGCAAAAGTTTCTTGTGCTCATCTGAAAACAAGCCTTCAGAAGCCAACCTTTGCTTTAACTGCTCGTACGCCAGATAAAGCGCGCCCATTCCGTCCGGCTGAATAGAGGAAACGTATATTTGATAGTTACCGTCTCTGGTATATACCTGAACAGAGCCGTGTACAATCACCTTCATTCCCGATTCGGGCATAAACTTAAGCCTTAGCGCAGATGAACGGAACATAACCGCCTTTATCTGCCCTTCGGAATCCTTAAGCGAAAAATAAAGATGACCGGAACGGTGTGCCGTGAAATTTGATATTTCTCCTCTGACAGTAACAGATGAGAGCTGCCTATCATTTTCAAAAACATTTTTGATATATGAATTAAGCTCCGTCACCGATAACGTCGACGGGCTCTCTCTTTCTCTAAGAGAACTGATATCCATCAAAAACCTCTCTCCGCTTTATAAGCTCTTAACGCAAGCGCTGCCGTGCCTACAGCGTTATCACTGGAAAGCTCGGGAACTGCAAAAACTGCATTGAATTTTTCCGCAAGCTTTTTCTTTATCAACGAGTTTGACATCACTCCACCGGCATACACAAACGTAGAATCGCCGTACTTGTCTATATATCCTTCGCAAATTTTAGCTATGGCATCGCCTATATAATCAAAAACGAATGCTGCCGTAAGAGGAGCATTAGCAGTCTCTGCATATAACTTTATCGCCATGTTCTCAAGCCCTGAAAGATTCACCGCTGCATCATGAGATGATATTTTTTTCTTCGGAACCTTGTCAACGTTAGTAAGCGCAAGCTGCTCAAGCGCCGGTCCGGCAGGAAACTTCAGACCAAGGCTGACACCGACTCTATCTATCACTTGACCCGCATTAAGGTCCAAGGTACCGCCTATCAGCTCCGTCTCAAATCCAACGTTCGATGGGCAGACGCGCACAAGCTCGGTGGTTCCGCCCGAAATATGTAATGCAGCAAAAGGTCTGTCGATAAGATCGAATCGTTTGGAAGAAAAAACAGCAGCCATAATATGACCGCATTGATGCGAGAACCTATATACAGGCACGCTTAAAGCAGTTGCAAAGCTCTCTGCCGCAGAAACTCCAGCTAAAAAGCATGGCATATACGAGCCTTCTACGTTCCTGGGCTTTTCGCTGACACCTACGGCAACAATCTCTTTTCCCTCAATGTATTCACAGGCATCTTTCATGATGGACGGCAAATTCACAGTATGTAAAAATACCGCGTCCGATTGTCTGATGCCTCTTGCTCCCTCGCGTACAGCGAGCGGATATTTTAGGTTTGCCAAAACTTCTCCGTCAATACCAAGAACAGCAAGAGAGGTCGTATAGTTGCTGGTATCAATCGCGACTACGATTTTTTCTCTGCTCATTTTTCCGAATACTCTGCCGACAGTGCATTTAATACACCGTTTACAAAAGCGTAGGATTTCTCGTCATCATATTTTTTAGACAACTCAATCGCTTCATTAATTGAAACGCGCGCCGGGATATCAGGATCAAACATTATTTCATAAGCGGCAAGGCGTATAAGCGCCTTTGAGACCGGAGAAACACGCTCACTCTTCCAACCCACAAGATGCTTTTCTACCGCGGAATCTATCACCGACGCGTTTTCGTACGAGCCGAAGAATACACGCTTTACATAATCATCATATTCAAGGCCTCTTATTTCTGTCGCTTTCAAAAATATCTCTTCAGCAACCTCATCCTGCTTAAATATGCTCTCAAAGATAAGAATAAAGGCATTTTCCCTAGCAAGTCTTCTGTTCATAAATATGTCCTTTTTATAATTTAATATTTATTTTATTATACATCTCTCTACCAAAATTGTCAATCTAAAATTGAATATTTATTCAAAATTGAATTTTTATTCACAAATATCATTGATAAAAGCTATTCACTCCACCGTAATGCATAATAAAATTGAATTTTACACATAAAAAACTCGCCCACATCTTGATTTTTTGTAAAAGCTTGTGTTATAATATTTTTGGCAAAAATGTTTTTTCCTGTTCGGTGGACTTTTCAACTTTTTGAAAGGGTTTTTATATGCATTCTTTAAGCTATCACGCATACGACGATTACTATAATTCCAGTCTGAATAAATGCAGCCGCGAATCGTTTGACAGACCATTAATAGTAAACTGCGCAGGTACCACCCTCACTATATCCAATTTCAAAACCGATAACGTTGACGGCCGCCTTGACTATTATCTTTTATATATTGTTCGTGGCGAGCTTGACCTTGTTATGCCCGACGGTATAGAAACCATGACGCCCGGTGCGTTCGTATTTTTCCCTCCCAGGTTCAGATACCAATATTCGCATAAGCAGGATGACACCATTGAATATATGTGGCTTCACTTCACCGGCTCTGACGTCTTACAATCACTCGAGAAATACGGCTTGAAAATGTATCCCCAAGTAAATAAGATAGAATCGGACGATAACATCATTGCCAGATTCCAAAACATTTTCAATACATTTACAAAGCACGATGCTTTTAGAGACAACGAGTTATCCGTCTTGCTCGACAGACTGTTTATATCCCTTGCACGTAGACTGAACGGCGGCGGTGCCGGCGATCACCTTCTAAAGCGCTCGCTTCTTTACATTAATAATTCGTATAACAAGAACCTTTCTATACCCGAGCTTGCTGCCATAGAGGGGTTAAGCGTATCTAGGTACAACACCGTTTTCAAAAGAGTGACGGGTGTATCTCCCATACAATATATAACGTCAATGAGAATTTCATCTGCCTGCGACCTTTTGGCAAGCACGGATCTGCCGATAAAGCAAATTGCAATAATGGTCGGATATCCCGACTCGCACTTTTTCAGTCGTATCTTTCACGCAAAAACAGGCACATCTCCCGCAATGTTCAGAAAAAACAGATAACACTCATTTATAATAATTCTTTTTGATTTTGGAGTAATATGGTTATACTTAACAACGATTGGGATGATATTTTAAGGGACGAATTTAAGAAAGGCTACTATTTAGAGCTTCGCGAATTTTTGAAAATAGAATATTCCACCAAGAAAATATATCCACCTATGAACGATATATACAATGCATTAAGATACACATCGTATAAAGATACCAGAGTTGTAATTCTTGGTCAGGATCCTTACCACGGTCCAAATCAAGCGCACGGACTTTGCTTCTCGGTTAAGCGCGGTGTAGAGCCTCCGCCATCTTTGAAAAACATTTTCAAAGAGCTTGAAGCAGAGCTTGGGATAGCTGCGCCGGAATGCGGAGAGCTTATCGGGTGGGCAAAGCAAGGAGTTCTTCTGCTTAACACTACGCTGACTGTTCGAGAGGGTCAGCCGCAGAGCCATCTTGGTCACGGCTGGGAGCGTCTTACCGATAAAATCATTTCACTGCTTAATGAAAGATGTGAACCGATAGTGTTTATGCTCTGGGGACGCAATGCAAGAGAAAAAACGTCACTTATCACTAATAAAAACCACCTTATATTAGAATGTGCTCACCCCAGTCCCCTTTCTGCTTATGCGGGATTCTTCGGTTGCGGACACTTCACTAAGGCAAATGAATTTTTGACCTCAAACGGTTTTCCCGAAATAGAGTGGCAAAAAATAAATGACTATAACTAACTTAGGAGATTAAAATATGGAAATTCTAAAGAAAAAAATAATGGATTGCGCCGAGGTTTTACCCGGCAACGTATTAAAGGTAGACTCGTTCCTTAATCATCAGATAGACGTAGAGCTTGTATCAAAGCTTGGTGCCGAGTGGTATGAAAGATTTAAGGACGAAGGAATAACAAAGATACTTACGATTGAATCGGCCGGTATAGGAATAGCTTGCCTTGCCGCACAGTATTTCAAGGTTCCCGTTGTATACGCCAAAAAGTCCAGAGGTATTTCCGTAAGTAATGATTATCTTACCACGAAGGTGGTATCTTACACACACGGTCAGGTGTACGATGTTATAATTTCAAAAAACGCGATTTCAAAGGATGATAAAATTCTTATCATCGACGATTTTCTCGCAAACGGAAGCGCTATAAAGGTACTTATCCATATTGCCGAAATGGGCGGCGCTAAAATTGCGGGAGCCGGAGTTGCCATTGAAAAATCATATCTTGGCGGCGGCAAGGATCTTCGCGCTATGGGTTACAGAATTGAATCTCTTGTTAAGATAAAATCCATTAGCAATAAAACGATTACTTTCGAAGAATAAACGCATTTTTTAATAAAAGAGTCTGTTTTGATGTTCGCAATCCGCGTTTTCAAAACAGGCTCTTTCATATTCATTTAGAAATTAAAAAATACACTATAACCACGGCACCGAGAATTATACGGTATACACCGAACGGCTTGAAATCATGACGCTTTACAAAGTCCATGAGGAACTTTATTGCAAAGAGTGAGACAATAAAGGCGACGGCAGTACCAACCAAGAGAATGAGAATCTCGGTGGGTGTTACACTAACGCCATTGAGTAAAAATTTCATCACCTTCAGAGCTGATGAGCCGAGCATTACCGGCATAGCCATATAAAATGAAAACTCGGCAGCAACCTCTCTCGAAACACCGCAAATCATTCCGCCAAGAATTGTCGAACCGGAGCGAGAGGTGCCGGGTATAATAGCTAAAACCTGGAACAATCCAATTTTAACAGCATCTGCATATGTCAAATCATCTACGCTAATAATTTTATACTGATTGTTTTTCTTTTTACTTTCAACAATGATAAAAGTAATTCCATACAAAATAAGAGCTACCGCGACAACAAACCAGTTGTAAAAATGCTCCTCGAAAAAGTCATCAAACAAAACGCCAACAAGAGCCGCGGGAATAACTCCCACGATTATCTTAAGCCACATTTTGCATGTGTTTTTTCTCTCTGCCTCGTTTTTTGTCCTGTAAAACGGATTTATTCTTCTCCAGAAGCAAATCGGAACTGCGAGTATAGCGCCAAGCTGAATGACGAATAAAAACATTTCCATGAACTCGTCAGAGACATTCATAGTAATGAACTCGTTGACGAGTATCATATGTCCCGTAGAGCTGATAGGCAACCATTCTGTCACGCCTTCAACTATGCCAAGGACGGTGGCTTTTATGATTTCAAAAACAAACATATAAAGTCTCCTTTATTTTGCTCTTATGATATCTCCTACGTGCACTTCCTTATCAGTTTTCATATAAAACTTCATATATGGATGCTTTGTATCTTCTATGGGATTCATATTTTCATCGTAAAGCGCATAAACAGTGAGATTTTCTCCAACCTTACCCGGTGTTAAAATTTCTATTTCATCACCAAGAACCATCTTGTTTCTCTGCGTAAATTCCGCAATTCCATTCTCGGAGTCATATCCCGTCGCAACCGCCAAAAAAGCCTTCTCACGCATATATCCGTTATCCGAAACCGTATTGGCATCATTACGAGGGTCATCAAAATAATATCCCGTTGCGTATTCTCTGTGGCTCACGGAAAGAAGCTCGTCAAACCACCTAGGGTCATATTGATAGTCGCCCGAGAAATATTTATCTATCGCCATTTTATAAGTATTTGTAACTACTGCGGTATAGTATGCCGATTTCATTCTTCCCTCAATCTTGAAGGAGTTTATTCCAGCTTCAATGAGCTCGGGAATATGCTCTATCGTACAGGTATCGCGGCTCGCCATAATAAAGGTTTCACCGTTTACCTCTTCTATTGGCATCTTATCCTCGGGGCGCTTCTCTTCCTCTATTTCATAACCGCGTATAGTGTAGTTCCATCTACAAGGCTGGGCACACATTCCGCGATTCGCATCTCTGTTAACGAGATGTCCAGAGAGCAAGCATCTACCGCTATAAGATATGCACATCGAGCCGTGCATAAAACATTCTATCTCAAGTTCGTTGGGAATATTTCTGCGTATTTCCTTAATTTCATCGAGTGTAAGCTCGCGTGCAAGAACAACTCGCTTGGCACCCAATCTATACCAGGCAAGGCATGCGGCCGAGCTTGTTGCGTTCGCCTGGGTTGAAATATGTATTTCCATATCTGGACGTATTTCCTTAACAAGCGCTAACACACCGACGTCGGCTATTATCATAGCGTCAAGCGGAATATCGGAAAGCTCTGTTAAATACTTGCGAAGCTCGGGGTACTCATATTCTCTAGGCATCGTATTAAGGGTAAGATAAACCTTAACACTTCTGTCGTGAGCGTATTTTACCGCCTCTCTCAGCTCGTCTATGCTGAAATTGTCTGCCGCTGCTCGCATACCAAACACTTCACCCGCAAGATACACGGCATCAGCACCGTAAAGAATGGCTGATTTCATTTTTTCAAAGTTGCCCGCAGGCGACAAAATTTCAGGTCTTTTTATCATAATCATTTCCTTTAATTATTTACAAGAATAAGGTCTATTTCCCAAGCGGGCAAGCATTTAAGCCTTCTTAAATACATTTTATAGAACGGATATTTTTTCGCAAGAGCGTTAACAAGAAAGAAAATATCGCGGCTTCTGTGATATAGCGAAACAAGCATAGAGGGTCTATCCGATAAAATAGTTTGCTCAGAGCCTAAAAGCGCCTCGCTCTCCGCGCCCTCAACGTCATATTTGATATAATCGATTTTTTCCGAATTTAACGAGTCGATTTTAATCAGCGAAACCTCTGTTTCCTTATGCTCGTACGATGCTGTCGCGGATATAGTTGAATTACGGTTTCCACTATCCGAAAAGCTTCCGACACTATCCTCGCACCACGCGGCTGAATTAATTGTTATAACCTCGATTTTAGTTTCTGCCTCGGAATATTTTGACAATTTCTTAAAATTACGTTTATCCGGTTCTATTGCATAGACCTTTTTCAGTTTTGGGAAATACGCTTTTGCCTCTCTCGTGGTGTCACCGTTATATGCTCCTGCATCAATAGACATAACCATTCTTTCACAAGGCAGCAAAGAATACAATTCGTCAGTCGTTGAATATGCATTCATAAGATATTTCATTCTTCCTGTAATCTTATAATTGATTATAGCTGCGAATGCATTTTTAGAATCATCGTCATCGAATCTGCCGTACGCCTCGATTATTTCATCATAATGAAGATTATAAAATTCTCTGTCAAAGTATTCGCTTGTATCCGCTATTGGCATATCGGGAACGTACATATCGTATTGTTTATCAATATCGGAAAGCATTGATATAACTTCTTCTCTGTTAGATGCAAAAGAAAGCACTATAACAAAATCGGAGTAGGATTCCTTTATTTCAGAAAAAGATTTTACACGAAAGCCACGGAAGCTGTGCCCCCTGACAAAGCCGTCAGAAGCAAAAAAATCAGCAATTTTTATATCATATTTTTCAAATCTTTCAACAAGCTTGTCGGCACCGTTACCCATTCCGTAAACAACTATCGGGCGTGACTCGCGCGAAAGCTCGTCCCACATATCCGATTTGCACGGATACTCTGGCAGACTATATTTTTTATACGGCATATACTTCTCCACGATAAAACATTTGACACATATATATTATATTAAATGTGAGAAAAAGTCAAGTACCTATTGAAAAACCGAGCTGTTTGTGCTACAATGTAATAGTATATATATGAAAGGCGGTAATCTATTATGGATTGCATTTTCTGCTCTATTATAAAAGGCGATATCCCCTCGAAAAAAGTTTATGAGGACGAGTATTGCTATGCGTTTCTCGACATAAATCCCCAAGCTCCCGTACACTGTCTTGTTATTCCCAAGGAGCATATTCCCTCGGCTGATGCCGTAAACGCTGAAAATTCCTCTGCTGTTGCTAAAATTTTCGAGGCTATTCCCGTTATCGCAAAGGAACTGAAGCTCGAAAACGGATACAGAATAGTATCAAATATCGGTGATGACGGATGTCAGTCTGTAAAGCATTTACACTTCCATATCTTAGGCGGCAGAAAGCTCACAGAAAACATGGCATAAAATAAAACGGGTCACAAAAGACCCGTTTTATTTTTTTAAGCAGAAAGGGAAAGCCAAATGTATCCTACATAAGCTGCCTGGATGAGTAATAAAATAATAAGGGTAAAAATCCACCCCTTTCCTTTTCCCTTTAAGCAACTCAAGGAAGCGAGCAAAAATATAAGCGCGAGAAGTCCAGCTCCCAAAAATGCAATTATTGCAACAGGAAGAAGCAACGCGCTTCCTATAGCATCTCCGACAGCGCTCGCAAATCCTAAAACATTATAATGAAAATATGCGCAGAAGGAAAATGCCACCATAGCGACTAAATCAAAAAGTATTGCCAAAGCAGAAACAATTTTTTTCATAAAGAATCCTCCTTGTGTTTAATTAATTATAACATAAAAAGGAAACAATGTCAATAAAAAACAAAAAAGCAGGGATACCCTGCTTTTTTGAACCGGAAAGGTAAGCTTAGATCTTCTCTTTAACCTT
>JAZOAA010000076.1:0-5805 GCA_045595265.1 Eubacteriales bacterium | reverse complement strand
CGCATGCAGAACTCCTCCCGAGGTTTTCGCAGAGAAGTATTTTCAGTATACAAAAAGCCTGCGAAGATAACCTCGCAGGCAAGAATTATATAAATTGTATTGGAATAACACGGTCATTGTCTTTAAGGGTTATGAGATTATCATAAAGACAAACGACGCCTCCCGCACCTCGCTTGATATCTGGAATCTTATCAAGGAGATTAAATGCTTCAATATCCTTCTTTGTGGGATCTGCATGTTTCTTAATTTCAATTGGATACAGTGTTCCGTTTTCCTCTATGAGGAGATCGATCTCGTTCATATCCTTGTCACGATAGAAATAAATTGGAGGCTCAAGTATCCCCTTGTTATAGTAGCTTTTTATAACTTCGGAAATCACGAAGCTCTCAAAGAAAGCCCCTGCCATAGCACCGTTTTTCAAAACGCTCGGTGTATTCCATTTTGTCAAATAAGCGGCAAGACCGGTATCAAGAAAATAAATTTTAGGTGTCTTGATAGCTCTCTTGGTGATGTTATTCGAATATGGTTGAAGAAGATATACGATATTTGAAGCAACGAGAATAGAAAGCCATCTTTCGGCGGTGGGCTGACTGATTCCTACATCGCGGGCAAGAGAAGACAGATTGAGTAAATTACCCGTCATTGCGGCAACCGAAACCATAAACTTTGAAAATTTAACGGTATCTCCAATTTCAGTAAGATCACGCACATCCCGCTCAATGTAGGTGCGAAGATATGCAGCATAAAACATTTGCCAATCAAAATCTGGGTTTTCACAAAGCTCGGGCATACTTCCGCGGTGAATAATATTCCAGACATCATCATAATCAACGGTAGCAAGATGTTCACGTCTTGAAGCAAAATAATCATCGGTAGGAATAAAAGGTTTATCAAAGTCAACGCCTTTAATCTCTCGCAGAGAATATCCCAGCAAGGTTAAAAGCCCAATTCTACCGGATAGAGACTCACTTATTCCTTTCATCATTTTGAATTGCTGTGAACCGCACATAAAGAACTGTCCCTTTTTATGGTCGCGGTCTATATACATTTTGATTTGCTCAAATAGTTCCGGTGCCTTTTGAATCTCATCGACAAATACCGGAGGAGGATTATCTTTAAAAAACGTTCCGCTTTGTTCCTGCGCTGTAGTTCTTATAATAATATCGTCAAGCGTAACATATCCCATGTCTTTTGTGAGGGTTTTAAGCATGGTTGTTTTACCGACCTGTCTCGGTCCTGCCACGAGAATCGCTCCAAACATTTTGGAAAGCGTTTTTACGGTGGGTTCAGCATGTCTTTTTCTGTACATTTTCTTCGCCCCTTTCGGCTAATTTAATATCTGATATTATTATAGACGATTTTTTCAAAAAAATCAACCCATTCTAAGAAAAAACAATAAAAACAAAATGTACATACGAAAAAGCAGATTGACCAATTGTAGATTTTGGGTAAAATACAACGCAGAACCGAAATGTTACTTTATTGATAAGAAAACGAGCTTTCGCTGGACTTCCTCCGCCTTTCAGAGTATTGTGGTGTTGACCTCTGAAGGAAGGAGAAAATCCGTGAAAGTAGATTATGTATTATTAGGAGAGCGAATCAAATTTTGGCGTCAGTATAGAAATTTCACCCAAGAAAAACTTGCTGAGAAAGTTGAACTAACCCCTGGATTTATAAGCCTTATGGAAACAGGTAAAAAACGAGCGAGCTTAGAAACACTTATACGTTTATGTAAGGAATTAGAAATCACCCTAAATGAATTGCTTGTAGGAAACCAAATAACAGAACCAAGCGATTACAATGTAGAATTCGCAGAATTGCTCTCTAACTTAAATGAATCTGAAAGAAATCTGATATTTGAAATAATAAAGGTAATATGCAAAGCATTGAAAAGTAAAGACTGATCCCTTTTGAAGTATCTTTTAGAGAGGTTGCTGTCAAAAGAAAAACCGAATCGCAAACAAAAACTGCTGTCTTAAATTTGCCTTTGCTAAACAAGCCGAAAAGCACGCCAAATTCGCCCGTGTGAGCGAGTTGTGGGTCTGCGACGGGCAAACGTCAACAAAGACACCGAAAGGCAAATTTGAGCGATTTTTGAGGCATCTGCGCACGCTTTAGAAGGCAAGGTGGGGAGAAAAGAAGACAAATACAAAAAGCAGAAAATAGCGGTTATAAAAAATCGAAAAATCAAGCTCCTCCTACCCAATTATGTTTTGCGATATTAGCAAGCATAGCGCCAGGCTTCCCAGCCGAGCACAAAAGGATGCGGGAGACCCGCACCCCTACGACTATGACGCAACTTGTCTTGATAACACGGCGAATATCACTGCGACAAAGTCGCAATATAACGTCATCGTAATGTGATATATCACACCTCGCAAAGCGGGACATTGAGTTAAAAAAGAGAAGCAATGAAAAAAGGAAGCTGCTATGAAGTAAAAATATTTATACAGTGAAAACAAAGAAGAGACGGTGAAAGAAGGGAACTTTATGAAAAAGGACTTAAACTTGTTTCCTTTACCCATGGACACTAAATATAATTATGGAAAAAATGCGTAATTTCACTCCGAAAATAGGCGGTTTTATTAATAAATTGTAACGAATAGGCAAAAGCAATGAAAAAACCGCTTAAAACAGATGAAAAAGGGTGTCGCACAGAGATGTACGACACCCTTTTTTCATTGCCAAAGAAAATATATTAATAGTTTATTCATAAACCCAAAAACCCTTGATATATAAGGGAAAAACGGCTATCCAAAAGTACCCGTTTGGGTCAAAATTGCCGGTCAAAATTGAGGTTTATTCATAAAATTCAAAATTAGTTCATATTTGGGGCGATAAGGCCGTAAAAATATGGTAAAACCAACAAAAAACAAAGAAAAAACCGCCAAAATCTGTTGATTTTGACGGATTTTTGGTCTGAGTGACAAGACTTGAACTTGCGGCCTCTACCACCCCAAGGTAGCGCGCTACCAACTGCGCCACACCCAGATATTGACTTTTTCGCTTGGAGGGCTATTGCCTTCCCGAAAAGTCTAATATATTATATCACTCGTTTTAGCAAAAGTCAAGAGTTTTTTTGATTTTTGTTAAATAATTTTCAAATGTTTTTTCGAGCGTGGGCAGCGTGATGCTTGGATAGCCGAAAAGCTTTTTGGTTATTGAAGATAAAAAACAGTTAAATGCAAATTTTTATTTACATTTTCGTGATATTATGCGGTAAATCAAAGAAACGTTCGCATTTTGTTTTCAAGATATTCCTCGGAGGCGATGAGCCTATGGGCAATGTTTTTTGCTTCGGAGTCGGCATTTTTATACCTGTTTAGGTACTTTGTCAGCGACTTAATGCCCATATCACAACCGTCTGTCATCAGATCGGCTATGCGGCTATCGCTTTCCTTGGCGGTCATGGTGGCGCGAATCTTCATGCCGCTCATAGCACGCGCTATGGGATGAGGATCCTTTGTGTCTGCGCCATGCCGCAGTAGGAGTGCGTGGGTTTCGTCACCGAGGGTGGCGTGGGTGTTTTTACAGACCTGCAGAGTGTGCTTTAGTTCGGCGTTTCGTGCGTGTGGAAGGACGTATTTTATCGCATCTTCTCCCATTTTGATTCCCGCGTTACATTCTCTCAGTAGTTTTGTAGTATCGGTTTGCATACCGTTATTCCTTTCGTTTTTTATTAGTATTTGGTTCTGTATGGGGAATTATTAGTAGTAAATATTTCAAGATACACAAGACTTTTTAATGATGTTTTGCGTATTTCGCCTTGGCACAAATTGATCATAATATTATTTGCCGCACTTGACAAAGAATAAAATGTATGATAAAATATTAAAGTTAAAATTAAAATGGAGGACTGTGCGGCTTTTGCCGCCTGGTAAAGAATGGCCGATTTTGTATCAGAGGTAAAAAGAAGGCGCACGTTCGCCATCATATCCCACCCCGACGCAGGTAAAACCACCCTGACGGAGAAATTTTTGCTTTACGGAGGAGCTATTCAGTCTGCCGGCTCGGTTAAGGGTAAGCAGAACGATAAGCATGCGGTATCAGACTGGATGGAGCTTGAGAAGCAGAGAGGTATTTCGATAACCTCTTCCGTATTGCAGTTTGAATATGACGGATATTGCATTAACATTTTGGACACTCCGGGACACCAGGATTTCTCCGAGGACACGTACCGTACTCTTATGGCTGCGGATTCCGCTGTTATGGTCATAGATGCGGCAAAGGGTATCGAGCCTCAGACGAGAAAGCTCTTTAAGGTATGCGCTATGCGCGACATACCGATTTTCACGTTTATAAACAAAATGGACCGCGAGGCGCGAGATCCGTTTGATCTTCTTGACGAGCTTGAAAAGGAATTCGGAATAGGAACGTATCCCATGAACTGGCCCATCGGTTGCGGACAAAAATTCAAGGGCGTTTATGATAGAGAGAAGCACTCTATTCTCTCTTTTGCGGATTCTCACAGAGGACGCGACAGGATACACGGAATTGACTGTGATATCACCGACACCGAAAAGCTTGATGAACTTATTGGCGAGAGTGCAAGAGAGGAGCTTTGCGAGCAGGTAGAGCTGCTCGACGGTGCTTGCTTTGATTTTGATCTTGAAGCGGTGCGTCACGGTAAGCTTTCACCCGTATTTTTCGGCTCGGCGCTTAATAATTTTGGAATTGAGCCTTTTCTTGAGCACTTCCTTAAGATGACGACATCTCCTCTCCCCAGAGTAGCCGACGGTGTGACCGTTAATCCCTTTGACGAGGGCTTCTCTGCATTCGTATTCAAAATTCAGGCAAATATGAACAAGGCTCACAGGGATAGAATCGCCTTTATGCGTATTTGCTCCGGAAAATTCGAGCGCGGCAAGGATTATTATCACGTGCAGGGGCAAAAGTCGTTTAAGCTTTCGCAGCCCCAGCAGATGATGGCGGCAGAGCGTGAGGTAATAGATGAGGCTTATGCAGGCGATATTATCGGTGTGTTTGACCCCGGTATTTTCTCTATCGGCGATACTGTTTGCGAGAAGGGAAAAAAGATAAAATTCGAGGGTATTCCGACGTTTGCTCCCGAGCATTTTGCACTTGTTGAGCAGGTTGACTCAATGAAGCGTAAGCAGTTTGCCAAGGGTATGAATCAGATAGCGCAAGAGGGTGCGATACAGATATTCTTTGAGCCAAACTCGGGTCTTGAGCGAGTTATCGTGGGTGTCGTCGGTGTGCTTCAGTTTGAGGTGCTTGAATACAGACTTAAGAATGAATACGGCTGTGATTTGCGCCGCAGCAACATGGGATACAGCCAGATACGCTGGATAGCGAACGAGGATCTTGATCCGAAAACTCTGAAGCTTTCTCACGATACAAAGTGGGTGCAGGATTTCAGAGGAAAGAACCTTTTGATTTTTACAAGCGAGTGGACTATTCGCTGGGTTCTCGAAGATAATCCCGGGCTTGAGCTGGTTGAATTCAGTAAAAACGACGACTAACACGAAAGGGGAAACCCCTATATGAGAATGAGAAAAAAGAAGAACGGCGAGGCACGCCTCGATGCTTGTGCGGAGCTTGTTCTTGAAAATATCACCGAGCCGATGGCAGACCCCGGTCTTGCTATGGGGAAGCCCGGTGCCCCCGTTTTTCTCGAGATAGGAGCGGGTAAGGGCGGATTTGCTTGCGGAATGGCTACTAAATACCCCGAGGCTGCTTATTTTGCTATGGAGAGAGTCAGCGATTGTGTAGTGCTCGGAGCAGAAAAGGCAAAGGGAATTTTCGGTGAGAGCGGTGGAAATCTTCGCTTTATAATAGATACCG
>JAZOAA010000075.1:0-2126 GCA_045595265.1 Eubacteriales bacterium | reverse complement strand
ATAGAGAGGACCAAAGTGAGCAATCTGGGTAACACCCTTTTCCTCAAGCTTCTTCTTAAGCACCTGAATGTCACCGCCTGCCTTTGCGGGATCAATCTGGAGAAGGTACATATGATAGGTAGGCTTGATGTCCTCTGTGTCGAGAAGCTGGGGAATGATAGCATCATTCTCTGCAAATCTCTTTGTAAGATACTCGGCTGCCTCGCGGCGAGTCTTGATAATTTCCTCGTTTCTTGCAACCTGAAGAGCAAGGCCGAGACCCTGAATTTCGGTAGTGGAGGAGTTACCGGGAACGAAGGGATGCTCCTTACCGGGAATGGGAGTGATATTGTAGAGCCAATCCTTGATAGGACACGAGAAGTCAAGACCGAGGAAACGCGCTCTCTTCATGTGAGGTGTGTAGCCGGGGATAGAGGTGCAGAGAATACCGCCCTCACCGAAGGAGGTGATGTTCTTAACCTCGTGCATGGAATATGCACCGAAGTCGCCGATAGTACCAACCATCTTGCCCTTATACATTGCACCGAAGGCGTGAGCTGCGTCCTCAAGAACAACGATATTGTTCTTCTTTGCAAGCTCAAGGATAGGATCAAGGTCAACGGGATAACCACCGATATGTACGGGAACGATCATCTTCGTCTTGGGAGTGATCTTTCTTGCAACGTCAGCGGGGTCCATATTAATTGTTCTGGGATCAACGTCTGCGAAAACAAGCTTGCAGCCGATAGCAAGGGGATATGCCATAGTAGCAACGAATGTGATAGCGGGAACGATAACCTCGTCGCCTGCCTTAAGGTTTGCATACTTGTAAGCAATCTCAAATCCTGCGGTAGCGTTAGTAACGAAAGTAGAAGACTCGGTCTTAAGATATTCGTTGCAGGCAGCCTCAGCAGCCTCAACCTTAGAGCCGAGAGAGAGCTTTCCGGGAGGGGAAGAGAGAGCGTCCAGCTTCTTTACCTGCTGCCAAACAGCCTCGAGAGCGTCCTCGTATTCCTTGCCCTCGCCCTGCATAAGAAACTTAATGATTTCCATGAGGTCGTGAACGTTGTAGTTTTCACCGACCGCTGCCCACGGCACCTTGGTAGCGCCTGTGTTATACCTGAAGTCAGATGTTTGTTTTCCCATAATAATCTCCTTTTATATTATGTTTTATTTTTGCATGGTTAAAATTCGGGTTCATACTTTTGTATAAACTCTTCCCAAGCGATTCGCCTTACCTCAACGTCCTTTATCTTCAGCTTGGTACAATAAGCCGAGAAGCCGAGGTGTCCGCCCTTAATGGGTGTGGGGTCGATAAGCTCTGTAATGAGAACGTCATCAACAACCATAAAGGTGTGTCCGTTAATAGCTCCGCAGGTCATTCTTACCTCGCTGCCGGGGGTATACGTATAATTTGAGGTAGTGGAGTAGAGATTTGTGCCGAAGCACTTGCCGAAGTTTCGCTCTATTCCGCACTTGTGCTCGTACCAGCCGTTAAGACCGCAAACGTACGACTCGCCGAGATAGTCGCGCCCCTCGTTCCAGTTAGCGCAGAATACCGCGTTTACGTCACGCGTTGCGGGTAGCACTGTCCCGATAGTAAAGGAAAACATCACGTCCTCTTCAAAGCGCTCCTTCGTCATAAGTATTCCGCCGAAGTTGCCACGCTCCTCACCGATAAGGTATCCGTCCTCGTGCTTCCACTGTCCTGTCATAATATCCCAATACTTTTCCCAATTCTCGTCGGGTGAATATTTGAATATAACAGGCGACTTATCCGCAAGTATCTTCTTTCCAAGTAAAAGTATATCTTTCATATTTCTCCTTTTTATAGCCTTCACCTTGAGGGTAGCGAAGCGGCGTGAGGGTATTGAATGACACTCCGGTGGACTGTCAGACCCCGAGCGTGACCGAGCCACAGCGAGAAGGTGTATTGCATAGCAAGACGGATGAGGTGTAAAAAGTAAGAATAAAGTATTTTATCCTTTTTACAACAAAGTAGATGTGTAATAAAAGCGCCATTTTTGTACGCAAATACACATTTTCACATATAACTACAATTAGATTATAGCAAATGTGTATAGATTTTTGAATGACAAATCAATAAGAAAAAATGAAAAATCAATAAAATAATACGCATTTTTAAG
>JAZOAA010000074.1:0-3255 GCA_045595265.1 Eubacteriales bacterium | reverse complement strand
GCTCACGCGTTACTCACCCGTCCGCCACTAAGTTAAGTACCGAAGCACTTAACTCCGTTCGACTTGAATGTGTTATGCACGCCGCCAGCGTTAATCCTGAGCCAGGATCAAACTCTCTAAAAAATGTTTATCTAAATCCTCAGTCTCCCGAGAACCTAAATCCTTTTTCAGAGCTATTTTGTTCTAGCTTCTTTTTTACTTTTTGAGTTACTCTCAATGTGTTTGACAAGATTTGCACAATAGTGCTTTAATCTCTTCGTGTTGTTCAATTTTCAATGATCAAACTGCTTCCGTTTTTTGCGGAGCTTTATTATTCTATCACAATCATTCCCAAATGTCAATACCTTTTTTCAATTTTTTTCAAAAATTTTTTCAAATTTCAAAAAACGCCGTAACAAAGGCTCATTTCCGCATATTATATATAATATAATGTAGAAAATTGATGACGTTCTTTTATGCCATATATTTTTATAAAAACGTATTGACAAACAACCTATCGTATGCTATACTCTATTTCGCAAAAACGAAGAAAACCCGAAAGGAATTTCTAAAATATGACACTGTACGAAGAACTTTATTTTGAAATCAATCTTACAGGCTCAAAAATAGACTTAAAAAAATTCATCAGCTTTTTGAAGAGCGGAGGTCTCGAGGACTTCTTTGAGTTCAGCACCGACTACATTACCTATGACGACAGATACAGCGATGCCGAGGATACGCAAGAGGCATCTATTACCATATCCAACGACGATTACGGCATTGAAATAGACGAATTTGATACAGATGAGTTTCTTGAGATTTTCTGCCGCGCCGCGAAGGCTCTTGACGTTGAGGGACAGGTTTACGATATCGACGACGAGGAATACTCCTTCAGAAGCGATGCAGGAAACTCCTATTACGTGAATGCAAAGCTCGCTACCAAGTTTAACGAGGACGAGGACAGAAGAGAAGAAGACGACTCAGACGACGAAAGCATGGATGAATAAGACGTTCAGGCGGTGCAAAATTGCACCGCCTCTTTTTTATGAATACATATTGTTGCAAGACATATAGTTGTAGAGCTGCTCTCCGTGGTTCTGCTCTTCCTTCTGGATATGGGCAAGGGTGTCGCGGAGGACGGGCGAGGAAAACTCAAAGGTTGCCGTGTTATATACCGAGGACACGTGCTTTTCCATTGCCAGAGCATCGGAGCAAAGATAGGCATCGTTCTTTTTCTCCTCCTCGGTACACTGTGACATCTTGCACTGCAGCTTTGCCTGCGTGGCAGAGGGGGCTGCGGGCATCTGAACCTCTGCTCCGTTCAAAATCTGAGTTACGGTGTCAAGGTGCTTTTGCTCATTGCTTTTAAGATTTGTAAAAAGCGTTTTCAGCTCGGGGTCGTGCGCTGTGTCAGCGTACTTTCCATACTTCTCAATACAAATCTTTTCCTGGGACTTAAGGTCATTTAGTAGGTTTGTTTCTTTTTGCGTTAGTGTCATAAAAAATCTCCTTTTCGTGAAATACAACCAGATTGTACCCAAAAAGGAGATTTTTATTCAATTTTAACCCTCTTTATTTCTATAACAGTTGGCAATCTCCACAAGCGAGGCAACTTCTCTATCTGTCAGTCCATCCGCAGAAACAGTAATTCCGCTTGGCATATCCAGAAGAAAGTCGGTCGAAACCTTAAAAAGAAGCGACAATTCAACAACATACTGTGTCGAAGGAGTAGTTATTCCCATTTCCCATGCATTAACGCCAGATCTGGTTACGCCGAGCTTGCGCGCAAGCGTTGCTTGTGTCATTCCGCTTTTTTCTCGCAGAAGCTTTATCTTATCGGCTATCATATCTCTCCTCCTTTTTACACTGTAATTATATTTTACACTAATCATATTGATTTTTCACTATCAATTTGATATTTGTGCTTGACAAAATCTTCTTTTTATGTTATAATGGACACGATATTTAATCTTTTTTTAGATCGGAGTAATGATATGACAGAATCTAAAATAGTGAAAAGCATTTTAATTTTCTTGGTAATCGCTCTCGTTTTACTTGTCGCGCTTTTCTTTCTATCCCCCACAACTGCAGATTGGGCAGTTAATACTTTGTTGATGTTGCTTTCTGGTTTGGGTGCCTTCCTCGCAAATTTATTTCCCGATATCGGATCTATCATCATCAACGGTTTTACATACTTTACCGAAAACTTCTGGACAATACTGTTATCATTGATTGGTCTTGTCGTGGGATTAGGTGTTATTATAATAATTGGTGTGTTGATTGTAAAAATCTTTTTCGCTATATTGGGTTGATTTTTTAGCACAAATTTTAATTAAATTATTATACACTACTATTTTAATTTCATAAAATAAAGTCGGTTGTTTTATCTCTCAGAGATATCAAATAACCGACTTGTTTACTTTATATTATTTTTATTTTTACTATGTTTTCGGCAGAGAAGAAATTTTCTTCTCTGCCGATTTGTTTGTTATTTCGCAGGCTTTTTTATTTTATTGAGCTTTGCGTTGATATCAAGAAGCTGTTCTTTGGTGAGATTTACACCCATAGTGCCGATCATTCCCGCAAGACGAAGGAAGGTAAAGCCGCCCATCATCTGCATCATAGCATCGTTCATCTCAAAACCGCCCTGAACCTTATCGCCCTTCTTGGGAAGCATTGCAGCAAACATACTACCGAAGAGCTGCATGCCTTCGGGAGTTGCCATAATATCAGAGAGCTTATCGTTGATGGAAAGGTAGCCCTCAACCTCGGTGATGTCAAACCAGTTAAGGATTGCGCTCTTTTCACGAAGTCTGTAAGCCTCGTTGAACACCTCGACCTTGTTAATAACAGAGGTGTCGGTATACTCGCCTGCCACAGCCTTTAGCTCTGTTGTACCCTTATTAGGCACGTCGAAGTAGAAGAAGTGGTCAGCAGCCGCCTTCTTGCCGAGAGATACGCCGTTTGCAAACAACTCGACCTCGGGAAGATTCGAGTAAACAGTAACCTTAGTTACGTCCTCGACTCTGTCAACGTATCTCTTACCGCAGAGGTGAACGAAGGGCGCGTCCTCGGGAGAACGAAGCCAAGCCTTGTAGGCATAGAAGGAGTCCTTCTTATACTTTCTGTCAAAGGTAACAAGTCCCTTGTGGTTCTGTCCGTTCTCGCCGCCCTCGCTACGCGCGTCAGCGCCAAAGTCAAACATATTCCAAACGTGAGTCGCCCACATATACTTGCGAGAGAAGAGCTGCTTTATAAGCTCCTCATGGTAGTATG
>JAZOAA010000073.1:0-8830 GCA_045595265.1 Eubacteriales bacterium | reverse complement strand
GCCAAGGTTCTCAACGAGCACCTCAGGCTCTTCATCGATATGTCCGACGTTGCAAAGAACGGCGATGACATCATGGTTGAGAGAGCAGAAGTAAAGAAAGAAAAAGTACTCGAGATGACCATTGAGGAGCTTGATCTCTCCGTTCGTAGCTTCAACTGCTTGAAGCGCGCCGGCATTGATAATGTCGAGGATTTGATCAACCGTAGCGAAGAGGATATGATCAAGGTTCGTAACCTTGGACGTAAATCTCTCGAAGAAGTTATCCAAAAACTCAATTCCTTAGGCCTCGCCCTAAAGAAAGACGAAGAATAAGATTTTCAGGAGGAAACAAAAATGAGAAAGCTTGGCAGAACTACTGCACAGCGTAAGGCTATGCTTCGCGGCATGGTTACTCTTCTCCTTGAGGTCGGCAAGATTGAAACTACCTACACCAGAGCGCAGGAAGTTTCCGCAAAGGTTGACGAGATGATCACCCTCGGTAAGAAGGGTGACCTCGCAGCTTATCGTGCAGCTCTTGCTTACATCACCAAGGAAGACGTAGCGAAGAAACTCTTCAGCGTAATCGCTCCCGCTTACGCAAACGTAAACGGCGGTTATACACAGGTTTATAAGATGGGTCCCCGTCGTGGAGACGGAGCAGAGGTAGCTATCGTAAAGCTTACCCCCGTTGCAACCGAGACTGCAGAAGAGAACAAGTAATTTTATAAAATTCAGAAGCCCGACAACCGTCGGGCTTCTTTTTCCTTATTTATCCTATTAAATATTACCATTTGTGTAGAAAATAAAGATAATAGTGGAAAAAACAGTTGGTTTTTGGTAGTTTTTTGAAGATTTGCCGCCTTTTTTGCATTGATACGGGAGGAGTTTTATGATATAATTTATCCTGTAACAAAAAGAAAGAGAAGGTGAAAAATGAAGATTAACAGAATAAGATTTGCGGCGATTTTTGCCGCTATCGTAATTGCGAGCTTCGCCGTAACTCCCGCATCGGCAGCAGGGCAAATGCCAAACGCTGCGAGAGAAGCTACATACTCATACAGCTCCGATGCCGTTGATATTTCTATAAGCGAGGTCGGACGACGGTATATTTCACTAAAGGGAGTTGCTAACAAAAACGTGTGGAGCTATACAAGGCTTGCAGCCTCCGTTGGCGGAAAAGCTTTGTCGGTTAAGGGGCTTATGATAAACGGTGTTCATTACATACCATTCAGAGCGGCGGCGAATGCGTTAGGTGCAAAATACAACTACAACAGCACAACGAAAACTTCCACCATGAGTGCTTCCGGGCTTAAAATGACGGCATCTGCCGGTGCATATAGCATTTACGCAAACGAGCGTGTGTTGTTTACTGAAAGCCCTGCCGTTATCATGAGCGACGGCAGAATGTATATCCCGGCAAAAAGCTTTGCGAAGGCTGTGGGTATGACTCTAAACGCAGACTCCACGTCGATAAGTATAAAGGGAAGCTATTCTCCGATTATACACGCAAGCAAATTTTACAGAGAGGACGAGGTGTATTGGCTCTCTAGAATTATAAGCGCCGAAAGTAAGGGAGAGCCTCTTCTGGGTCAGATTGCGGTCGGTAACGTGGTGATGAATAGAGTGCGCTCATCGGCATATCCGAATACCATATACGGCGTAATATTTGACAGAAAGTACGGCGTTCAGTTCAGCCCCGTTCTTGACGGATCAATATACAATACCCCAACGTACAATTGTACTTTGGCAGCTAAAATAGTCCTCGAGGGATTTGATACCTCGGGTGGCGCACTGTTCTTCTTACAACCTCAACATTCAACGTCATCATGGATACCGAAAAACAGACAGTATTTCTTTACTATCGGTAAGCATGATTTCTACAAATAATGTTAAAATGCGATAAAAAGTAAATAAAAGTAGGCAAAGGAGCGAATATTTGCGTCCTTTGCCTGATTTTTCATTTGCGTTTTTGTGATGCTTTTTGCTATTATACGTTAGTCCTCGAACTTAATAATTAACAGTCGAATTAGGCTGAACTATGACCTTCCGGTTATTAACGGTGATAAACAACGCTATATCAGATGAGTTAACTATTTCTATTCCGCTTTCGGTTTCATTGATTTTAAGAGCCTTTACTGCGTCCTCGTATTCGAATATATCTCTGTTTGTAGCATAATAGTAGTCCTCGGGTCTTGAGCCGTACTTGTCGGCAAATTCTTGAAGAACGTCCCACTTGCCATTGAAATCGGAAGAGTGAACACCGAACGAGAAGAACTTAAGATTTCCGTCATCGGCAAGCTCCTCGTACAGCTCCATAACTTCAATAAGGCAGGTCGAGTCGGCATTATACGTCCACGCGAATCTGTCATAGGGAAGAGCAAAGCTCGTCGATGCCTTAAGCGCTCCTGTTTTTCTTGCGTACAGATAACCCTGTGCCTCAAGATACGCCTTGATTTCCTCGTTCAACTGTCCGTGAGGATAAGCAAATCCCACGCAGCTGCCCTCGCCGAACACGGCTTCAATTTTCTCTCTGGTAATTACCTCATACTGTTTATACGTGTCATTGGTTGCAATCGGATGCCAGTAGGGTGACTTGGTATTAGGGCTGAAATGCTTATAATCTATGTAGAAGAGACCCTCGGTTTTCGTTTTATACATATAGGCGACGTCAGCCGTGGCTGAATTGAAAATCTCATCCTTTACTTCTATCGTAGAAAAGTCAAAGCCGTCGTGCCATGGCAAACAGTGAAGCTGATGATGGTTTGCCACCTCGTAGCCCTGATAGAGCATAAGATAGCTTGCGGCATCGGTTGCGTTAGTGTTGCAGATATTGAACGTTCCGATAATTCCGCTGGGTCTTACAATGTTAAGAAACTGCGTATCAGTATCAATTTTTCCGTCATCAATCGTGAAGGTAACCGCTTTTCTTACAAAGCCGGGATAAAAATTAGCATCGATTTTATATCCGTTATATACCTTTCCGTAATTGTTTTTAATCTCGGTCTCGCCCGTGAGTATAACGGGTGTAATATAAGCGTTACTTTCATTAGGTATCATATCAAAATCCAGCGTAAGCGCGCCCGCATCTCCCGTAGCATATATGTATTTCACTTCGTTCCCCTGCACAATCTTACAAGCTTGCCACGGACGCTTGCCAAATTCAAGATGAACCGATTTCGTCGTATTATCTGAGCTTGTAAGCTTGACCTCAACGACATCTCCGTTGTCATAAGTTCTGACACTAGAACTGTCAGAGCCGGGTGTTGATGCAAGAGGACCGTAAAAGTCCGCTACAAGTGTAAGGTTTCCTGTGCTGCCCGTAGGTATCTTTTCTATCGGCTTGCCATCTAAAAGCCAGCCTGCAAAGGTGCAGTACTGCTTTGTCATCTTTTTTGGAAGAGTTATCGTGTCGCTTTCAATAGTATATTTATATACCAAAAGTGAAGCAAGACTTCCGCCGCTTAAGTCGTAAGATATACTGTATTCGGTTGGAGTCCATTTTGCCGTAAGAGTGATATCTTCGCTTACCTTAGTTCTGAAATTATATTCGCGCTCTCCGACGTACCAGCCAAGAAAATCGTACCCGTTTTTCTTCGGTTCTTCAACGCGTCTTACATATGAGCCGAGCGCTACCGTTTGCTCCTCGACAGCACTTCCGCCCTGCGTATCGAAAGTAACGCTTACGTATTCCGTGGTGTCATCTGAAGGATTGTTTGACGGCTTTTGAGGTGAGAGAATGTCTGTTACAAACGACGTATCGCACGCAGTGAGCAAAACTAATGACGTGTATATACAAAGTATGTATAAAACAATTTTTTTCATTGTGATTTTCCGTCCTCATTTTATTTTTTTGCTTAAAAGACTTGATTTTTCTCGGGGTATGTTGTATACTGTAAAGGGCAAAATGCTTGTGCCGCTTATATTTATATTATATATTGCGGATAAGCGCTTTGTCAATACACGATTTTGCTATTGATTTACACCGCTAAATATTTCGTTGAATTGGCGTGTAAAATTAATATCGGGAGGATTTACAAATGGTTTATAAATTAAAGGTTGCGGGTATTGAGAGAGATTTGCCTCTGTGCCCGATTTCAAAGGAGCTTAACATTGCCGCCTTCGTTCTTTTTGGCGACGTGGAGCTTACGGAGGTGTGTGCAAAGGCACTCTATGAGCGCGCGCCTGAGCACGACGTTATGATAACTGCCGAGTCGAAGGGAATACCTCTCGTTTACGAGATGTGCCGTCTTTCGGGACGTAATCGCTATGTTTTGGCAAGAAAGTCGGTAAAGCTTTACATGAAGGACGTGGTCGCTTGCGAAACCAAGTCTATAACCACGGGCGCTATGCAGACTCTTTACATAGACGGTGACGATGCCGAGTATCTTAAGGGCAAGAGAGTACTTATCGTTGACGACGTTATCAGCACGGGCGGCTCACTCGCCTCTCTTGAAAATCTTGTTAAGAAGGCAGGCGGCGAAGTTGTCGGAAAGATGGCAATACTTGCCGAGGGAGATGCAATAGAGCGTCACGACATCATCTGCCTTCAGAAGCTTCCCCTCTTCGATAAAGAGGGCCACGAGCTTTAATTGATTTGAGAAAATAATTTATTTTTGGATATATCCTAAGGAGAACTACTATGGCAACCAAGCTTACGAAGGAAAAACTCGACCTCGCGGTAGCCGCCGCTCTTAAAAAGGTTGATGCTATGATGGAAAAATTCACCGTTGATAAATTTCCCTTCTCCTCGTCTAAAAACGGAGTGTATGCCGAGATGGGAAACAGAGGCGGATGGACACAGTGCTTTTATACCGGTATGCTTATGCTTGCGTATGAATATACGGGAGATGAGAAATATCTCGAGGTAGCAAAGCCCCTGCTTGAAACCTTTATCGACAGAGTGGATAATATGATAGGAATGGGTGACCACGATATCGGATTTGATTTCACTCTTTCCACCGTTGCGGCATATAAGGCTACGGGAGATGAGAGATATAAGCAGAAGTCCATTGATGCGGCAAAGGTGCTTGCAAACCGATTCAGAGAGAAGGGACAGTTTATTCAGCTTGCAGGCGAAGCAGACTGTCAGGATAAGGCTCTTTACCGTCTTATCATCGACTGCCTTATGAATATCAATCTTCTCTATTGGGCGGGCGAGGTGACCGGAGACTCCGAGTTTACGAGAAAGGGCTTTGCTCACTTCAATACTACGATGGAAACCGTTGTCAGAGATGACGGCTCGACCTTCCAGAACTTCTATTTTGACCAGGAAACCGGAGCGCGCCTCGGCGGAGGAACGAAGCAGGGACTTAACGCGCAGAGCTGCTGGTCGAGAGGTCAGTCCTGGGGCGTTACGGGTGTTCCGTTCACCTATTCGTATATGAAAAATGACGAAATCCTTCCTAAGTATTATAATATAGTAGATTACTATCTTGATAACCTTCCTACCGACAGAATAGCATATTGGGACCTCTGCTTCACCGACGGCGGCGAACCCAGAGACAGCTCTGCTGCATCTATTGCGGTTTGCGGTCTTCTTGAAGCATGCAAGGTTATGCCTCTGGACGAGGAGCATAAGGCAAGATATTCGGCTGCGGCAGACGATATAATGAATGCTCTTATCGATGACTGTGCTGTTATCGACGAGCCTGAAATCGACGGTCTTATCAAGCACGGTACATATTATTATGCAGGAAATCTCGGTATTGATGAGTGCTGCATTTGGGGAGATTATTTCTACCTCGAGGCTCTTATGCGTTATGTAAAGCCCGATTTCAAGAAGTATTGGTAATAATAAAAGATATTCACGGTCTGTACTCTTATGTGCAGACCGTTTTTTACGCAAAACGGAGAAAATGTAAACTAAAGATTTCATTTTTTATAAAAACGAAGAGATTGTTTAATTTCGACAAATTTGGCAAATACTAATCTCACAGCGAAAAAAGTGAGGTTTTTTATGCGGTTAAATAAGGTCGAAATATCAGGAATTGACACCTCGGAGCTTATCACTCTTTCAGAGGAGGAAAAGCGCAATCTGCTGGTGCTCTCAAGGGGCGGAGATAAGTCTGCGAGAGAGGCGCTCGTAATGGGAAACTTGAAATTAGTTTTAAGCGTGATATCAAAATTCAGCCCCAAGCGCGAGAGCGCCGATGATCTTTTTCAGGTGGGGTGCGTCGGTTTGATAAAGGCTATCGATAATTTTAATCTTGATATGGACGTCAGGTTTTCGACTTATGCAGTCCCTATGATAATAGGCGAGATAAGAAGATATCAAAGAGATAATAATTCAGTAAGAGTCAGCAGAGGTACTCGAGACCTTGCGTACAGAGCACTTCAGACAAAGGAGGAGATAGCCGCCCTGGAGCAGCGCGAGCCGACCGTCAGCGAGATAGCGCGACGTCTCGGGGTTGAGCCAAGGCTTGTTAGCGAAGCGATGGAGGCGATAGTCGAGCCGCTCTCATTGTTCGACTCGGTTTACGGTGACGGAGAGGACATCGTTTACGTTATAGATAAGCTCGCTGATGAAAACGAGTCTGATGAGGCGTGGGTCGAAAACATTTCTCTAAAAGAGGCTATGAACAAGCTCTCGGAACGAGAGATGGATATTATAGAAAGAAGGTTTTATAAAGGAAGAACGCAAATGGAGATTGCTGCTGAAATTGGAATATCACAGGCACAGGTCTCACGTCTTGAAAAGGGCGCAATTGATAAGCTTCGAAAATATATGAGCTGATTTTTCTGCGTAAAAAAGTGGTCTTTGCTTTCAAAAGCCAGTTTTTTACGTTTATACCCTTGTCTTCTTGCTGATATTGTAATACAATAAATATATAACTTATTTTATAAAACGGAGGAAATCTTTATGGCTATTGGATTACTTTTGGCGCTTGTTTTCGGCGCGGGTGCTGTCGTCGGTCTTGGCATGGCGGCGCTGTCCGTGTATAAGAAAAAAAGCAAGGCGGCTGTCACGCTCGGAGCTGTTATCGGTGTTGTATTCGCGGGACTGTTTTTAACCATTCCGGCAAGCTTTCACACGGTGAATGCGGGCGAGATTGCTGTAGTCAAGCATCTTGGAGAAGCAAAGACCGTTCGTACGGCGGGTACATATTTTGATTTTTGGCTGACCGAAAAATACGATATTTACGACGCCAAGGTTCAGAATATGGAAATAACCACACAGGCGTATTCCAAGGATGCGCAAACCATGGATATCGTTATGACGGTGCAGTATAAGATAGATGAGAGTAAAGCTATCGATATCGCTAATCAGTACGGCTCTATTGAGATTCTTGCGAACAGAATAGAGAGTATAGCCACAGAAAAGACTAAGGCTACGCTTTCCTCATATTCCGCTATGCAGATAATCGAAACGCGCTCGTCAATTTCTCCCACGGTTGAAACGGCAATAAAGGATTCTGTAAACGATGAATACTGTGTTGATATAGTAACGGTCGTACTTACTAACATCGACTTCTCCGACGCGTTTGAAAAAACCGTTGAGGATAAGATGATTGCTGAACAGGAAAAGCTTAAAGCCGAGTACGAAAAGGAAACTGCTATTGTAAACGCGGAGAAGGAGCTCGAGGTTGCAAAGCTTGATGCACAGGCAAAGATAGAGAAGGCGAAGGCGGAGGCTCAAGCAGAGATTGAGGTTGCGTCGGCAGAGGCGGAGGCTATAAGACTGAAGTCCATCGAGGTTGCAAGAGCTTTGGGCTTTACTATCACCGAAACCGAGCTTACTGATGAAAACGGCGCTGTGACTATCGAGTATAATATCGACTTTACCGGCAAATCCTCGGAGGAGGTAGCCCTCATCACCGAGTATCTGAAATACGCAGACTACCTTGCGAAGTGGGACGGAAAGCTTCCCACGGTTGTTGCCGGAGATTCTGCCACAGTTATGATTCCCACTCCCGGCACAGGAACAACAACTCCTTAAATAAGGAAAACCGCCCGACAGATTCAAGTCGGGCGGTTTTGTAAACTCTTGTTGTCAAATATTCAATATTTCGCAGTTTTTATCGCTACTCGTGCCGAATGTTTTAAGACCTAAAACCTTGGCAAGAATCTGTGCGTGATCAAGAATGCTTCCTTCTTTTACGGTAGCTCCCTTCTTGAAGGAAGGACCCGCACCTATGAAGGTGGGCTTAGGTCCTTTTTCGGGCATATGCCCGTGCGTGCCTTTACCCGTTCGGTAATCGGTTGTATCTAAAGGTCTGACTATCGGGCGAACAGCTTCTTCGTTAAAGGAGGAATATCCATCAGATTCAAGCACGAATGAGAATCCGCCCGAAAGTCCGTAAAGCTCGTTTGCTTCATCCTTGGTGAATACTCGCTCAAATCCGTAAATCCCTTCTTTAGCAAGGCGCATCAGGAGATCGTAAACCTCATTGTAAAGCTTGCGGTCATCGGGATTTGATAGATAAACCTGTGCCGAAAGACCGCAGCTCTGGACGTAAGCATCCCAGGAAACAAGCCGTCCGTGCTCGTCGACCTTGATGTATCCGGCATCTGCAAGATATACATTTGGGCAAACCACTCTGACGATATTAAGCTGACCGTGATCGCTTAAAACAACAACGTCGGTGTCATTTTCTATTCCCGCTTCCTTTACTGCATCAAGCAGCATGCCGAGCCAGCGGTCGGTTTCTTTTATAGCGTGCTTAACACCGTCACCGAAAATGCCTGTGCGATGTCTTGCATTGTCCACAAGTGATGGGTGAGTCAGCAGAAGATTTGGCTTGTATCTTTTTATGATCTGCGCGGAGCAGAATATCTGGAAATTATCAACCGCAGGGTGCTCGTCGCGGAAGCCGAAGCGAGAAATGCCCTCTTCAACTATATCCATGAGACA
>JAZOAA010000072.1:0-2381 GCA_045595265.1 Eubacteriales bacterium | reverse complement strand
ATTGTTATTCCCCAAGCTATAAAGAATGTTATACCCGCTATAGGTAACGAGCTTATCGCTCTTATCAAGGAAACCTCTATCGTCAGTATGATAGGTATGTACGACCTTACCCAAGCGGCAAAGATTATCGGCTCGGGTACTAATATGGCAAGCTACATAGTTCCTATGTCTGTTGCAGCGTGCTTCTACCTTGCCATAGTCTATATTCTCACGTTCGGTATCAAATTTATAGAAAAGAGGTTGCGAGCCGGTGATAAGCGTTAAAAATGTAACTAAAAAATTCGGAAAGCTGACCGTCCTTCGCGGTGTTGACTGCGAGATAAAGAAGGGCGAGCAGGTCGCTATAATCGGTCCCTCGGGTAGCGGAAAAAGCACGCTTCTTCGCTGTATGAACCTGCTTGAGACACCATCGGGTGGCGAGGTGTGGCTTGAGGAGTCGCTCGTTTCTGCTCCCGACCCATATCTTCACCCCGAAATAATCAAGGAGACGAATACCTATAAGAGCCTTACAAAAAATGGAGTAGAGGACGCCTGCGAGCTTATCGTAAGTGGGCGTAAGCTTAAAAGATACGAGGGTGTTGGCTTTTCAAAGGCTCTTAACAACTACACCGCCGAGCACGGCATCGGTATAAATTCCGCAAGACAGAAAATGGGTATGGTGTTCCAGCACTTTAACCTTTTCAATAATATGACGGTTATACAGAATTTGACCCTCGCGCCTGTAAAACTTAAGCTTAAGACTAAGGAGGAGGCTGAGGCAAGGGCTATGGAGCTTCTTCGCCGAATAGGTCTTGAGGACAAGAGAGATGAATATCCCTCGAAGCTTTCCGGAGGTCAGAAGCAGAGAGTTGCTATCATAAGAGCGCTTGCTATGGACCCGGACGTTATCCTTTTTGATGAGCCAACCTCGGCGCTTGATCCCGAGATGGTCGGTGAGGTGCTTGACTTAATGAAGCAGCTTGCCAAGGAAGGAATGACGATGGTAATAGTTACTCACGAGATGGGGTTTGCGAGAGAGGTCGCTGACAGAGTGCTGTTTATCGACGAAGGAATTATAAAGGAGGAAGGTCCTCCCGAGGAACTCTTCGCCAACCCGAAGGATGCACGGCTTAAGGAATTCTTATCCAAGGTTTTGTAAATAATTATTAACAAAAAACAACCGTAAAACGTTTTTACGGTTGTTTTTATATTTTATAGCAGAAATTATAACTTTTTCAATGTTTTTATGCCCTTGCGTTCGATTGTCTCATAAAAAACTGTTAATGTTCATTTTTTATATTTTTCTATTGACTTTTTGTTTTTTTGTGCTACAATAATAGCGAAAACAATCAAAAACGATTCCGAATTTGGTAATAAATCCGATAAACAATCAAAAACGCTCACAAGGAGTAGGTAATGTTAAAAGAAGAACGTTATGACAAAATACTTGAAATACTTGATGAGGAAACCTATACTTTTGCAGAAAGTCTTGCAAAAAGGCTTTACGTAAGCCTGCCGACAATAAGGCGCGACCTTTCGGAGCTTGCTCGAAGGGGACTTATAATCCGTAGCCACGGCGGAGCGAAAAAAATCGGCGAGGAGCACGCGGTTTTGCCGGCTGATTACAGAATGGCACAAAACCGCGCAGGAAAGCGCAGGATATGTAAAAGAGCCGCCGAAGAGATAAAGGACGGAGATGTTGTTTTCATTGATGCATCAACCAGCGCATCGCAGATAGCAGATTATCTGTCTGAAAAAAGATCTATCATAGTAGTTACAAACAGTATACCGCTTGCCGTCCTTATGAAGAAAAAGCATATAAAATGTTACTGCACCGGCGGTGAGATACAGGATAATTCACTTGGCTATGCGGGATTGTTGTGTGAAGAGATGATACGCAGATTTAATATTGATATTGCGATATTTTCATCTTACGGTGTTACGGATGAGGGTATGATTGTTGATCCTTCTCTGGAAGAAACTTCTTCAAGAAGGGTAGCAATTTCTTTTTCGAAAAAGAGTATATTCCTTTGCGATAGATCAAAGCTGGGGCTGTATGCGCCCTATAACCTTGTAAGACTTTGCGATGTAGATTACGTTATTACAGACGGAACGAAAAGTGACTTTCTGTCCTGTGGCGAGATTTCTGAAAAAATAATTGAGGTGTAATTATATAAATCAAAATTAATAAAGTTAAATAATAAAAATCCGCCTTGATTTCACACAAAGCGGATTTTTTGTAAACTAAAGATTACTTATTTTGCTATTTTTGCCTTAATCATAGAGTTTATGGCATCTCGCATTCTAAGAATTTCATCGGCTGAAGTTGCGCATTTGTCAAATGTTACCTTAAACCCGATGGCATCTTCTATGGCTCTTACAACCTCTTCGTGAGAGTAGAG
>JAZOAA010000071.1:0-5235 GCA_045595265.1 Eubacteriales bacterium | reverse complement strand
CCGATAATTATCGGTACGTCACCGTATGCTTCGCGTATTCTGTTGCAATAAACTATAACGGCACGGTCGGGGCGCGCGCCCATCTTGCCGCCCGGGGAATAATAGTCGTAGGTACGGCGCTTTTTCGAAACGGTATAGTGCGCTACCATAGAGTCAATATTTCCGCTTGACACAAGGAAACCGAGGCGGGGTCTGCCAAAGCGGCAGAAGTCATCGGCACTCTTATAATCGGGCTGGGCAAGCACGGCTACTCTGAAGCCCTCGTCCTCAAGAACGCGAGTTATAATAGAAGCGCCGAAGGACGGGTGATCCACATATGCATCACCTGTCACGTAAACGAAGTCTACCTCCGACCAGTTTCTTAATTTTACGTCTTCTGCCGTTGTTGGCAGAAAGTCAAGTCTGTTTTTCATAATTAAATAGTGAAGCTGTCAAGTGCAACCTCGGACTGCTCGCCCGTCTGCATATTACGCAGCTGCGCCACACCTGCATCAACCTCCGAGTCGCCGATTATAAGTGTATATTCAGCACCTATTTTGTTTGCATACTTCATCTGTGCTTTGAGGCTTCTGCCCACAACGTCGCACTCGGCAAAAGCACCGCCCGAGCGCAAGCGCTCTGTTATTTCAAGTCCCTTTACCATAGCCCTCTCACCGAGAGAAGCGATATAAACGGCAGGCTTTTTCGCCTCTATATTATCAAGTCCCATCTCACGAAGAGCGAGAATAAGACGGGTTATTCCCATACCGAAGCCGATGCCGGAAAGCTCGGGTCCGCCAAGAGAAGAAACGAGTCCGTCATAGCGTCCTCCGCCGCAAACGGTGCTCTGCGCACCTATGCCCTCTGCGATAAACTCAAATACGGTTCCCGTATAGTAGTCAAGACCGCGAACAATGTTCGTGTCTATTTCATAATCAATGTTCATAGCCGAAAGAGCCTTGCCGAGCGTGTCAAAGTTGGAATTACACTTCTCGCAAAGGTGGTCTACGGTTTTCGGTGCTCCCGAGGCTATCTTTTTACACTCTGGGCTCTTGCAGTCAAGAAGACGCAGAGGATTTTTTTCAAGTCTTGTCTTACAGGTGTCGCAAAGGCACTCCTTATGCGCTGTGAAATATTCAACAAGCGCTGCGCGGTAAGCGGGACGGCACTCCTTACAGCCTATGGAATTAAGGTGGAGCTTAACGTTAGTAAGACCGAGTCTTTTCAAAACGGAATTTGCCAGAGCTATCGAGGTTGCATCAGATGCGGGGCTCTGCGAGCCGAACATCTCCGTGCCGAACTGATAAAACTCACGGCTTCTGCCCGCCTGAGGCTTCTCGTGACGGAAGCAGGAGATTATGTAATAATACTTTAAGGGCATGGGGTCGGAGAACTTACCGTTTTCGATTATAGCTCTGGCAACCGAAGCCGTTCCCTCCGGACGAAGAGAAATAGAACGGTTTTCCTCTCTGTCAGCGAAGGTATACATTTCCTTCTGCACAACGTCGGTGGTATCACCAACACCGCGCACGAAAAGCTCGGTATTCTCAAAGGTGGGTGTGCGTATCTCACCAAAGCCGTATTTCTCAGCTTCCTCACGCATAACACCCTCAATATGTCTCCAAAGCGGAGTTTCCGAGGGGAGTATATCCATTGTTCCTTTAATTTTCTGTATCATTTTATAAGTCCTTTGCCTTTCTTAAATTTCAGTTTTATGAGCAGTATCGAGCAGGAGTGAAAGCCTTTCGGTATCGCCTATCCACTCAAGCATGCCTATGACAGCTTCAAAGCCTGTCGCAGCTCTGTAATCCGCAGCTCTTGCGTGCTTTGGCCTATTGAGATGAGAGGAGTTGGCAGCTCGCTTATAGACCTCCCTCTCGTCATCAAGAAGAAGAGGCTCTATCCTTCGCATCATCTCGGCCTGTGCCTCGCAGGTCACGTAACGGAGAGATGCTTCATTAAGCTCGCCCGACTTTACAAGCCCGCGTGCCACAAGCATATGCCTAACATATAACGAGTGGCGCGCATCGCCAAGATATGCAAGCGCCATTACACCCGGCAAAGACGCACCGAGAATTTTTTCGTGCATAGAGAGTCTCCTTTTTCTTTATCATCTTTATATTGTAACATAAATTCAATATAAAATCAATAGATATAAAATAATATTTTCTTTTGCGCGAAGAGAATAAAATTTTATAAAAAATTTTGAAAAGGGTTGCAATTGTCATGAATTATATGGTATAATAAAGCAAAGCAGAGTTGTCTGCGATTTTGTCAAAGGAATTACAGCTTTGGTGTACGGATATATTCAAAAAAACTTAAGCGAGCTTCGGGCAGAGCTTTCCGAACTGCAAAAAAAATACGGAAACGAGATAACTCTGGTTGCCGTGACGAAGAGCGGAACGGACGAGGAGCTTGTCGCTCTTGCAAAAGCGGGAATCGAGAACATCGGCGAAAACCGTCCGGGCGAGCTTAAAAGGCGCGGTGAGCTTCTGGCAGATGCCGGATATCACCCCTGCCTTCACGAGATAGGAAATCTTCAGCGCAACAAGGTAAAATACATCATTGATAAGGTATCTCTTATTCATTCGCTCGACAACCTCGAGCTTGCTAAAGAAATAAGCAAAAGAGCTTCGGCAATAGGGCGAGTCGTACCCGTTCTTATTGAGATAAATTCCGCAAAAGAGCCTCAGAAGGACGGCGTTATGCCTGATGATGCTATAAGCTTTTACGAGCAGATAAAGGATTTGCCTGCTATTTCCGTCAGAGGACTTATGACGATGGGTCCCGTATGTGACGACCCTGAGCAGATCCGACCTTATTTCAGACTGACAAGAGAGCTTTTTGACAAAATGAAGGCTATCGGTTGCTTTGCAGATGACGGTATACTCTCCATGGGCATGAGCGACAGCTATCGTGTTGCCATAGAAGAGGGCGCTACGCTGGTACGCGTAGGACGCCGCCTGTTTTTCCATGATTAAAAATTAAGTAAAATATAAAGGAGAATCAAAAAATGTTTGAATCACTCAGCGAAAAGCTTAAGAGAATGAAGGATGAAAAGGATGAATCCGCTGATATCAACTTCAAGCCCTACGAGGCCCGCGAGGTTGCTCTTGACAGCGCTTACGAAAAGGTAGAAAGACAGGCGCCCATCGTTGCCGGCGCAGGTGACTCTGACTCCAATATCGAGCTTAAGGTAGTACGCCCCGCGTCGTTTGACGAAGTTGGCACTATTGCCGACTATCTTCTCGACGGATGCACCGTTGTTCTTAACCTTGAGGTTCTTGATCCCGCATCTACCATAAGAATTCTCGATTTTCTAAACGGTGTTACCTACTCTACCGACGGTGATATAAAGAACGTTGCAAAGAGCACTTACATAATCACGCCTCACAACGTTGACGTTTCCGATGATAAGTAAACGAGCTTAAAAGCTAAAAGAGGCTGGGTCGGCTTGGCCCAGCCTATAATTTTATTCTAAAAAAAGGAAAACTCCGGCTTGGAAATACTATTTTTCATTATCGCCAAATTCATTCGGATATATCTGGATATTACAAGTCTTGCTATGATAGTAAGAATGTTTCTGCCAATCTTCACAGCGTCGGACGACAACAAAATAAACGAGATATGCTGTTATATATCCGAGCCATTCGTTGCGCCCGTACGCGCCGCGATGTATAAGATGAATATAGGTCAAAATTCTCCTATCGACTGGGGATTTTTCGCCGCTTATTTTCTGCTTTGGCTACTTAGAACTCTTCTTCCCGAGATATAAAAGTAAAGGTTGTATTTATATGATAAAATTACCTAATCTCATAAAGAAAAAAAAGCCTCTCGATTATGCGCTCTATACTCTGATAATCATCGTCGGTATAGTGCTTGACCAGATTACAAAGTTTCTGACGGTTACCCTCCTCGAGCTTTACGAAACGTTTCCTATAATCGAAGGTGTTATACATTTCACGAGGGTACATAACACGGGCGCGGCTTTTGGCTCAATGAAGGACGCAAGGTGGATCTTTATGATAGTTTCCGCAGTCGCAATAACTACGATGCTGGCTTACCTTTATTTCGGTCATGCTACGAGCAGACTTTACGAAATCTCGCTGGCTATGGTAATCTCGGGCGGTATAGGAAATATGATAGACAGAGTAGCGCTCGGGTACGTTGTTGATTTTATTGATTTCAGGCTGATAAACTTCGCTGTATTCAACGGAGCGGACTCCTTCGTTTGCGTGGGTGCGGGACTGCTGATTTTAGCCCTGATACTTGAGATTTTTGAGGAAACTAAATCTAAAAGCGGTGATAAAAAATGACCCATACCGTAACCGAAGAACAAAAGGGCGCACGTCTTGATGCTCTTACATCGGAAATTTTTGATATTTCAAGAAGCGCTGCGGCAAAGCTTATTGAGGACGGCACTCTCACCGTCAACTCGGAAAAGCAACAGAAAAAATATCCTGTAAAGTCCGGTGACGTCATAGAGCTGGAGCTTCCCGAATGTGTCGAGTGTGAAGCAGAGCCGGAAGACATACCTCTTAATATCGTCTATGAGGACGAATGGATAATAGTTATAAACAAGCCCTCGGGCATGGTAGTACACCCAGCGCCAGGTAATTACACGGGGACGCTTGTCAATGCTTTACTCTATCACTGCAAGGATTCGCTCTCGGGTATAGGGGGCGTTATACGGCCGGGCATAGTTCACAGAATAGACAAGGACACCTCAGGACTTCTCGTTTGTGCGAAGTGCGACGAGGCGCACACGGCGCTTTCCGAAGAATTGAAGGATCACGGCATAGTCAGAGAATATCACGCTCTTGTTTCGGGCGGTTTTTCAGATGACACAGGTACCGTTGACCTTCCAATAGGACGCCACCCGACTGACAGAAAGAAAATGGCAGTCATTCGCGACGGAAGAGGCTCAGCACGAGAGGCAATAACTCATTATAAGGTCATTGCGCGATATGGACAGATAACGCACCTCGCCCTTGAGCTTGAGACGGGAAGAACTCACCAAATAAGAGTTCATATGTCCCATATAGGCCACGCTCTTCTCGGCGACCCTGTTTATTCAAAAACGAAAACGCGATTCGAGCAGCTGCACCCTGCGCTGTTTGACGGACAGGCGCTTCACGCAAAAAAACTTACGCTAACACATCCTAAAACAAAAGAGAGAATGACATTTGAATGTGAGCTGCCGGAAAACTTCAAGCGTTGCCTCGAAATCCTTGAAGCATCTATCAAGTAATCTCT
>JAZOAA010000070.1:0-5529 GCA_045595265.1 Eubacteriales bacterium | reverse complement strand
CCATGACCTGCTCCTTGAGCTGCTCGTTTATCATAGCGTTTCCGCCGTATTTTACGACAATCACCTTGCCGTTAAATTTTTTGATATACGGAAGAGCCTGGGTAAGAACCTCGGCTCTTTGCGCGTTTTTTATATTAAGTGGCATTTCTTATTTTCGCTTTCTTTTATGTATCAGGTTCTGTAATCGCCGTTAATCTTTACGTAATCGTAAGTAAGGTCGCAGCCCCATGCGGTAGACGAAGCATTTCCGTCACCGAGCTTAACCGCGATAACTATCTCGTCCTCGGAGAGAATTTCCTTTGCAAACTCCTCGGAAAAGTCAACTCCCGTTCCGTTGTGGCATACGGGAATCTCGCCGCGCCTTGACTTAAAGGAAACAGAAACCTTGTCAACGTTTACGTCGGCGCCGCTATAACCGATGGCGCAGAGTATACGTCCCCAGTTAGCGTCAGAGCCGAACATTGCCGCCTTAACGAGAGAGGAGCAGATAACGCTCTTTGCTATAATCTTCGCGTTTTTCTCGTCAACAGCGCCCGTGACCTCGCATTCGAGGAGCTTGCTTGCGCCCTCGCCGTCTGCTGCAATAGCGCGGCAGAGAGTTACGGTAACCGTGTTAAGCGCCTTCATAAATTCGGTAAACTCCGCCCCCTTTGCCACGATCTCTTCATTTCCCGCCATACCGTTTGCGAGAATCGTAACCATGTCGTTGGTTGAGGTGTCACCGTCAATGCTTATCATATTAAAGGTATTTTGAACGTCGGTGGATAATGCAAGCTTAAGCATATCGGAGCTGATATTGCAGTCCGTTGTGATAAAGACGAGCATAGTAGCCATATTGGGATGTATCATGCCCGATCCCTTTGCGATACCGCCCATCTTGCACTCGACACCGCCGATGTTGAATGAAACAGCAACCTCCTTCATCTTAACGTCGGTGGTCATAATTCCCTCTGCGGCAGAGGCGCTTCCTTCATCTGAAAGCGACCTTACAAGAGAAGGGATAGCATTCTTTATCGGAGTGATGTCGAGGGGTTGTCCGATAACTCCGGTTGAAGCAACTACGACGTCGCTTGGTTTTATGTTCAGCTCGCTTGCAAGAAGCGCGCAGGTTTCCTTAGCTATCTCGATACCGCCGGCGTTGCAGGTGTTTGCGTTTCCGCTATTGCAGATAACAGCACGCGCGCGTCCGTCGCTGATATTTTCCTTAGTAACGGTAAGGGGAGCGCCCTTTACCTTATTAGTGGTATATACTGCGGCAGCGTTTGCCTCACAGGTAGAGAATATGAGTGAAAGATCCTTCTTTGTCTTGTTTTTTCTGATACCTGCGTGAAGTCCGCTTGCCAAAAAGCCTTGTGCGGCACAAACGCCGCCCTTTATAATATTCATACCGTAATGTCAACCTTTCTTATAATACAAGAGTTTTAGCTCTGTCGCATCCGAGCTTTATGTTAAGACATTCAACAGCAGCGCCCGATGCTCCCTTGCCGAGATTGTCATAGCGCGCAACGAGGAGTATCCTTTCATCAGAGCCGTGAACCTCAATCCTCATTGAGTCCTTATCCGAAAGAGCCGCCGCGGATAAAAATCCGCCCTCGTCAGAGCCTTCCGCATATTTGAGAATAGGAGTGGTGTAAAGCTCTCTGTATATTTTCTTTATATCCTCAATCCCACCGTAAGCGAGCTGACTCTTAAATATGGGAACTGTAACCTCCATTCCCGAATAAAAATCTGAAACGATAGGGGAGAAGATGGGCGCATTGTCTATACCCGTGATTTTAACCATCTCGGGAAGATGCTTGTGTGCCTGCTTAATTCCGTACTGGCGCGGAGCGTCAAGCAGAGGATCGCGCTCCTCCGATGCGTAATCCGCGATCATAGTCTTACCTCCACCGCTGTATCCGGTTATCGAATGAACAGTAAGAAGTGTGCTTCTTGGTAAAATACCCGCCTTAACGAGAGGGTAAACTAAGGCGATAAAGCCGCTTGCGTGACATCCCGGAACGGCAATTCTCTTACTGCCCTCAATTTTCTTAAGAAATTCCGCATCAAGCTCAGGAAGACCGTAAGCCCACTCGGGATTTGTTCTGTGCGCTGTTGAAGCGTCTATTACGACGGTATTCTCGTTTTCTATCATGGAAACCGACTCAACAGCCGCCGCATCGGGAAGACATAGGAAAACTATATCTGCCTCGTTGATAATTTTGCGCTTTGCGTCAGGATCCTTCCTTAATTCATCGGGAAGGGAAATTATCTCGACGTCATCACGTCCTGAAAGTCTTTCTTCTATGCGCAGGCCCGTCGTGCCTGCCTTTCCGTCAATAAATATCTTCTTTTTCATCAAAGCTGACTCTCCACGTATCTTATCTGCTCGGCTACGGAGTCATACCCTGTGCCGCCCTTTGAAATTCTCTTTTTTATACAGGTTTCCAGAGAAATCTCTGTGTAAAGGTCCTCTGAAAACAGCTCGGAGTATCCCTTGTATTCGTCAAGAGAAACCTCGTCGAGCGTGATGCCTTCCTTTACGCACTTACCGACAACAGTACCCACGATTTTATAAGCCGTGCGGAAGGGCATACCCTTCTTTGTAAGATAGTCGGCAAGGTCTGTCGCGTTGATGAAGCCCTTTTTAGATGCCGCATACATATTTTCGGGTATCGGCTTCATTGTTTCTATCATGGGGATAAATACGGTAAGGCATTTTTTAACGGTTTCGGAGCTGTCAAAGATAGCCTCCTTATCCTCCTGCATATCCTTGTTATAAGCAAGGGGAATACCCTTAAGCATTGTAAGCGTTGCCATAAGGTCACCGTAAACTCTGCCCGTTTTACCTCTCACAAGCTCCGCCATGTCGGGATTTTTCTTCTGAGGCATGATTGACGAGCCTGTGGTGTACGCATCGTCAAGCTCAACAAACTTAAATTCCCAGCTCGACCAGAGGATTATCTCCTCGGAGAGCCTTGACAGATGCATCATAACCAGAGCAAACGCACTCTCAAGCTCAACGCAGTAATCTCTGTCTGAAACACCGTCGATAGAGTTCATCGTAACTCCGTCAAAGGCGAGAGCCTCGGCAACCATATCTCTGTCGGTAGGATAGGTAGTTCCCGCAAGGGCGCAAGAGCCTAATGGAGAGTAATTCATGCGAAGCACCGCGTCGATTATACGCGACACGTCGCGTAAGAACATCATGCAGTATGCGAGAAGATGATGGGCAAATGTTATAGGCTGTGCGCGCTGAAGATGAGTGTAGCCGGGCATAATCGTTTCGGTATTAGCCTTTGCCTGCCCAAGAAGTGCGCCTACCAGCTTCTTTAACAGTGTGATAATCTCAAAAGCCTCCTCGCGCATATAGAGCCTTAAATCAAGAGCGACCTGGTCGTTACGGCTTCTTGCCGTATGAAGCTTTTTACCCGTATCGCCGATACGCTTCGTAAGCTCCGCCTCAACGAACATGTGTATGTCCTCGGCGTCCATATCGAATTTAAGATCTCCGGAGTCAAGCTCCTCGAGTATTTCGGAAAGGCCCGAGTAAATTTTACCAAGCTCCTCCTCTGTGAGAATACCAACCTTGCACAGCATATTCGCATGCTCCATAGAGCCGTGAATATCCTGCCTATACATTTTACAGTCAAAATGAATGGAAGAGTTGAAATCGTCAGCAACCTTGTCGGTAGCCTTTTCAAATCTGCCCGCCCACATCTTATCCATTGTGTAATTCCTTTAGATTATTTTTTTGCGTTCTTTGCGTTTACCTGTGCGGCAACCTTGATAGGAAGACCGTAGAGGTTGATGAATCCAGCGCTGTCTGCCTGGTTGTATACCTCGTCCTCGCCGAAGGTAGCAATCTCCTCGGAGTAGAGTGACCAGTCTGACCAAGCGCCCGCCTTGATGATATTGCCCTTATAGAGCTTGAGTCTTACCTTACCGGTAACGTGCTCCTGGGTCTTATCAACGAATGCCGCAAGCGCCTCACGAAGAGGAGTGAACCACTGTCCGTTATATACAAGCTCCGCATATGTGATAGCGAGCTTCTGCTTTTCGTGCATAGTCATCTTGTCAAGGCAGAGAGTCTCAAGATACTCGTGAGCGCGGTAGAGGATAGTTCCGCCGGGAGTCTCGTAAACACCGCGGCACTTCATACCTACAAGACGGTTTTCAACAATGTCGAGAAGGCCTATACCGTTAGCTCCGCCGATCTTATTAAGCTCAAGGATTATGTCCTTTGCGCTCATCTTGTTATCGTTGAGGGCAACGGGAACACCCGCCTCAAAGTCGATAGTAATATAAGTAGGAGCGTCGGGAGCCTTGATGGGCGAGATTCCCATTTCAAGGAATCCTTCCTTATCGTAAAGAGGCTCGTTGCCTGTGTCCTCGAGGTCAAGACCCTCGTGAGAGAGGTGCCAGAGGTTCTTATCCTTGGAATAGTTGGTCTCGCGGTTTATCTTAAGAGGAACGTTGTGCGCCTCCGCGTACTCAATCTCCTCCTCGCGCGACTTGATGTCCCACTCACGCCAGGGAGCGATGATAGGCATATCGGGGCAGAAGTGCTTGAGAGTAAGCTCGAAGCGAACCTGGTCGTTACCCTTACCGGTACAGCCGTGGCAGATAGCGTCAGCGCCCTCCTTGATAGCTATTTCCGCAAGACCCTTTGCAATGCAGGGACGCGCGTGAGACGTACCGAGAAGGTAGTCCTCGTAAATTGCGCCTGCCTTAAGACAGGGAATGATGTATTCGTTTACGTACTCTTCGGTGAGGTCGAGGACGTAGAGCTTTGAAGCTCCGGTCTTAAGAGCCTTCTCCTCAAGGCCCTCAAGCTCGTCAGCCTGACCTACGTTACCCGAAACCGCAATAACCTCGCAGTTGTTGTAGTTTTCCTTAAGCCACGGAATGATGATAGAGGTATCAAGTCCGCCCGAATATGCAAGAACTACTTTTTTGATTGATTTCTTATCCATTTTCTTATTCCTTCCTTTGAAGCTCCGGATATGAATTTTTATTACTTTTTCCGGAGTGAATTATTATCACGCCGTATATTATAACCCTTTGTACCGTAAAAGTCAATAGCTTTCTGAATATTTTTTCAAAAAAATGCAAATTTTCGAACCGTAAAATTAAATATATATAAGTTTTTACGCATAAACACGAAAAACAAATGCATAAATATGCATAATTTCCGTTTAATAAAACATATTTCGCTCACAAAAAAACATCACCCACATTCTCATATGCTGTTTTCCAAACTGAACATATACTCGAAGATTTAGAATCAGAATAGTAAAAGCCGCCTTTTGCGAAGAGCGGCTCTACCGTTGTTTTATAAATTTCACAGTTGAAGCATCAGTTTTTTTCATTACTACGATTAAACATCTTTGATACGGCATAGTCGCATCCATTTTTTCGCTTCTCTCTAATTTGTAATAGATACTTAATTGTTCTCCTTCAAGCAAAATATTATCAATAAAATATTTTCTGCTAGGAGAAACATCCGGAAAAATGTACAAATATATTACTTCTTTATCAAAATCCACA
>JAZOAA010000069.1:0-6871 GCA_045595265.1 Eubacteriales bacterium | reverse complement strand
TGCAAGAAGCCTTGGCTGTAAGACCATAGGACTTGCATCAAATCCCGACTCTAAAATGAAGCCCTATACCGACGTTTACATATATACAGCAACAGGTGCAGAGGTTATCACCGGCTCAACAAGAATGAAAGCCGGAAACGCGCAGAAAATGGTTATGAATATGATATCCACCGCGGCAATGGTTAAGACGGGCAAGGTTTACGAAAATATGATGATAAACCTGAAACCCACGAACAAAAAGCTCCGCGAGAGAATGATAGGAATTACAATGGAAATGACCGCTCTTTCTCACGAGGATGCCGAAAAGCTTCTTGAAGAAAACGAGTTTTCTATCCCCAAAGCTGTAGAAAGCTTTAAGCAAAAACATTTTTTGCAGTAAGTAATTCGTAGTATCCATTTAAATATAGCCTCAATGCGGAAAGGAATAAATAAAATGTTAAAAACAAAACTTATATCTTCACTTGAAAAACCGTTTGCAGATGAAAGCTTTGAGAAATACCCTGAGCATAACAAAGGATCCGCTCTTCTTGGAGAATCATACTCCTGTCAGCTTATATACACCTTTGTAAATGATGTTGAAAACAGGCCTTGGGTGGTTTATACATATAAGCTTTCGGGCAGTCTTGCAAATTATGCAAGTGTAAGAGAAGTTAAAAATATAGGCGTTCAAAAGCCGATTGGCGTAAAATATGATGATAATTATCTGCGAACCACTCCGGGTATTTACCCCGATGTTCTCGTTCCGTTTAATAATGGAGATAAGTTCGTCTCATCACAAAATATTCTTAACAGCCTGTGGATTGATATTGTTATACCGGATGATGAAAAAAGCCTTGTTAGTGAGCAGACACTGACTATCACGCTTATTCGTGTTTCGGATAACACCGTGGCAGGTGAGCATACCTTTACTCTTGACATTATAAACAGCGTGCTTCCTAAACAAAAAACAAATTTGGCAGTATTACTGTATTCCGAAGGCATTGCCGATTATTACGGTGTTGAGTCTTGGACAAAAAAGTATTGGCAAATTGTTGAAAATGCATTGATTTGTGCGAGAAGAGGCGGGGTGAATATGGCTCTCGCTCCCATCTTTGCAACGGTGGTTGGAACAAAGACCGATTACGGATTTCGGTTTAATTACAGATTGTTTGACAAGTGGATAGCTCTTGTTGAAAGACTCGGATTTGATATAATTGAAATTCCTCATTTGTTTACTTGCGGTGATGCAGCATGGGCATCAAGAAAAGCTTTTTATTATGAGAATGGTATCAAAAAATCCATGGCAGGAAAGCGATCAAATGATATCGAGTATATTGAGTTTATTCGTGCCATGCTTAAAGGAGTCATAGCTCGATTAAGAAAAAAAGGCTTGGATCATAAGCTGATGTTCCACATAGCTGACGAGCCGTCACTTAAAAATATTGAAACGTACCGATCTGTCAGAGCCTCGGTCATTGACATAATCGGACAGTACCCCATTCTCGATGCAATCTTTGACATTGAATATTGGCAGGAGGGATTGGTTTCTGCTCCTATTCCAATCACCGATCGTATCACTCCGTTTCTTAATGCAAATGTTTCCAACCTCTGGACATATTATTGCACGGGTCCGCAGGCGGGCGGCTATTCTAACCGCTTTATTGCTCAAGCGGGTGCTTGTCACCGTTCTCTTGGTATGCAGCTTTACAAGTATAACATCAAGGGATTTCTCCACTGGGCTCTTTGTTATCTCGGAGGAGGAGATGCGGGAGGAATTATAAACCCTTATCTTGATCAGAGCGGTAACAATTGGGTTCCCGGAGGCGACACAGGAACTCTTTACCCCACGCCTACGGGCGATTTTTACGAGTCTGTAAGACATATGCATATTCGCGACGCGTTCCAGGATATCAGAGCCATGCAGCTTCTTGAGAGCTACGTAGGTCACGACGAGGTAGTAAAAGCTATCGAGGAAGAGCTTGGCTGTGAGCTAAAATTTTCAACCTGTGCAAAGTCGTCTGACACAATGTCCCGTATCCGCGAAAGAATAAATGAGATGATTAAGGAAAGGTTATAACAAACAATGAAGATTAGACACGAAACCTATTACATAAAAGGAGCGCCGCTGACGGGTGTTAATCCGTTGCCAAGCTTCCGTGCAAGGAAAAACAGAAAGATAGTTCCAACAGAAGGATTTCCCGAAGATTTGAAGGAAGACGGCGAATTTATATCCAAGGTTTTGCCATATCTTGTGCAGGACAGATATTCAAGAGAGCGAAAAACTCTCGGACTCAAGAGCTTTGTTTTGGAAAACGAGTATCTCAAGGCTACCTTCTTTCCTGAATTTGGCGGAAGACTTCATTCGCTCTTTGATAAAATTTCCGGCAAGGAATTGCTTTTTGCAAATCCGGTTATTCAGCCGGGCAATGTCGCTAACCGAAACGCATGGCTATCCGGCGGTATAGAGTGGAATATAGGCAATTTCGGACATTGCTACACCACTTGCGACAACGTTTTTGCAGCGGTGCTTAATGACGGTGAGGGAAACGAATTTCTCCGCATATGGGAGTTCGAGAGGCTTAAAAGCATTTTTTGGCAGGTTGATTTCCATTTGCCCGACGGCTCACCTCATCTTTTCTGTCACGTTAAAGCGGTTAACCCATTCGATAAAGATACAACCACCTATTGGTGGACGAATATTGCTGTTCCTACCGACACAAGAACGCGTGTGCTCGCTTCCTGCAAAAAGGTCATATCCTTTATCGGCGGTGTTTGTCATTACGAAACTTTGCCTCACCTTGAGGCATTGCCCGGTGTTGATCCCACGTATCCTGATAATGCCACGAGATCCTTTGATTACTTTATTCAAAAGGAACGAGACGGTGATTCGACTTGGGAATGTGCAGCTTATGACGATGGTGTAGTATTTTATGAACGATCGACTGCCCCACTTTATTACAAAAAGCTATACGTTTGGGGGACACATAAAGCGGGATTAAACTGGCAGCATAGCCTATCTGACGGAGAAGGAACGGGATATTATGCCGAGCTTCAGGCAGGTATAGCGCCTTCTCAGATGCATGATAAGCTGATGCCTGCAGGCACTACCCACAGTTGGACACAGTGTTTCGGAGGTATCGCTCTCGAACGTGAACGCTTATTTGATGAAAACTATGATGCGGCGGTTGATTATTTTGATGAAGAGATAAACAAACGCATCACCGCTTCGGATATTGATGCGTTTGACAAAAAGTTTGAGGCACTTGCAGAGCTTGTGCCGGAGGCGAAAAATATACTTCATCGAGGCTCCGGTTTTGGTGCTCTGGAGGTTATGCGTATGGAGCGTGACGGTGACGGAACGCCTCCTTCATCAATGCCTTTTCCTAGGGATACTATTGGCGAGGCAGAGAAAATATGGTTCTATCTTCTTGAAAACGGTAGCTTCCCCGACCACCCGGCATCGGAGCTTCCAAAGTCGTATATGACAAGTGAGAAGTGGATAAAGAGAATAAGAGATGCTGCAAAAAATCGTCCTTCGGCTTTGGCTTTGATGCATTATGGTGTTGCTATATATGAGTATCAAAGGCTCGACTTGACTTTGTCTAATGCTTATGACGAAATAACCGACAATCTTCAGATAGCCGAGGCTCGCTTTGCCTTTGAAAAATCTGCGGAGTTTGAACCTTCGGTAACCGCCTACCGCAACCTTGCTATCCTTGCTTGCAGGGATGACGAAACCTGTTTAGCTGAGTCTTATTACGATAAGGCGTTAGCACTTGGCGAGGCAATGGACGATTTCGCTCTCGTCTCGGAATATCTTGCTTTTTTGGCAAAGGAGCATAAGTACGAGAAGGCGTGGAGAATATATGAGTCGCTTCCGGATGAATATAAAAAGGTAGATAGAATCAAGATATCTGCTGCCTGCGCTGCAGTCAAGCTTTATAAATTCGATTATCTGGATGCCTTCTTTGCCGAAGAGCATTACGAGGTAAGAGAGGGTGAAAATTCGATTACGGATGTATGGTTTGAATATTCTGCAATAAAGCTCGGACGTGACCGTGGCATTGAGCACCCCGAGGGCAAGGTGCTTGATGAATTGATAGACGAAGCTTGGGAAAAATGCCCACCTGCCGCATCTATAGATTACAGACAAAGTACAGATAGAAGCAATAAATACAGAATATAATTATTCTAATTTCTGTTTCATTAAATCGCCAAATTTTAAAAATTTATATTTATGTATCGAATGCTTGGAAAGGAGGAGCTTTAACGTGAAAGAATTCTACAGTAAGGCGGAAATCGAAATAATTCGTTTTACCGCAGAAGACATTGTAACAACGTCATCGTGGGGTGAGACCTTTGATTACGTTGATAAAGACGGATGGGACTAAGCTTTTTTGAAAACACAATTTATTTTAAGAAAGGATTAAAGAAATGAAAAACGCAAAAATAATTAAATTAATTTCAGTTATCACTATACTTTCTCTCATTTTCGGCACTATGGTCGGTATCAACATTTCTGCCGCTGACGAAGCCACTTCCGCAGAAGTCGATGTCACTGTGGCGAGCAAGAACATTATTTACAACGAGTATATGCATATTGCTATTCATCTTGAGAGTAACGAGGAGCTTTCCGAGGGAGAGACTCTTGGAATTCTTGTATGGGACTACACCGTAACAGAAACCCCTACTGTAGAGAACGCAACCCATAAGAGCTTTGCTATGAAGAACGATGGAGGCGAGGACGGCGGCACAGACTATTATGCTTCTCACGGTATTCCCGCACCCGATATGGCAAAGGATATCAGAATTGCGGGCTGTATCAAGGATGCTGATGGCAATATCAAAATGGGAACAGTTATTACATACAGTATTTACGAATACCTCAACAACAGACTTGCTACCGAAGGCATTAGCGATTTACAGAGAGATCTTTACGTAAAGACTCTTGCATACGGTAAGGCTGCAGGCGCAGTGTTTGATAAGTAATAGAAGGAGAGTGTTGATGATGAAAAAGAATTTTAAAGTTATTACTCTCGCTGTATCTTTGCTTCTTCTCATAGGTGCCGTTATAGGAATTTCCGCATTTGCGGAGGAGACAGCACCGAGTATTGAGATTGTAAGAAAAAACGTATCTTACGAGGGTGCAGTAAAGACGCTATTCGTAATTGATACCGAAAACGCAGAGGGTTATACCATAAAGGTTAATTTCTACGACGTTAACCCCGAGGCAGAGGGCGCAGAGGTTAAATACACCAAAGGCGTAGACGGTAAGACAACTATTGAAGGTGTGGAATACGACGTAGTATTCTCTAAGGGAATAGCTCCGGCAAATCTCAGAAAGAGTATCTATGCTGTTCCTGTTCTTGTTGATTCGGAAGGAAACGTGGTAGCGCAGGGCGAGGCAGTAGAATATAGCCCCTACATATACGTATTAAACCGTTTTGAAAAGTCGCCTACCGAAGATCAGATAACACTTTATTCCGCACTTCTTGACTACGGTGCGGCAGTGCAAAGATATTTCCATACCTCTGATGAGGTAGAGGCAAACGGCGGTTATGCTGACGAATATTGCGGTATCCGTGAGGATATAGCTCTTAACGGTATTGTCAAAGAGACCGGAACAGTTAATTACTATGCTCCCGGCAAAGAGGTCACTCTTACCGCAAATAATATGTACGGTACGACAGGTGTATTCCACCACTTTGCAGACGAGTCGGGCGAGTCTCTCGGTGACGGTGCATATCCTGAAAAGACTATAACTGCATCAAAGCCCGGTGTAGCTGTATATACCGAAAACTACACCGTAACAGGTCAGGTATTCAATACCTATGACGATCTTTGCATCGACGGCTCGGCAAATGATGTAAATACTCTTTGGAAGGGAATAGCAAACAGTTCGGAAGCAACAAATGCTCTTGGCTTTACAATGTTGCATAACACATTTGGAAATGAAAATACCGCAACACGTTACACCAGAGTAGATGTTGCCTCTGACAATCCAAACAACCAAGTCCTCGCAGGCGGTCATAACGGAGCTGCGGATAATAACAATGTTGCATGGCAGCTCAATCAGGGGTTGACCGATGCCGCCGGTAAATATAAGTATATTGTTCAACTTGATTTCAAGTGGGACGGTCTCCAAACAGCATCTCCCGTGTCAGTTTGGTTCCGTTTGAAAACAGCAGCTTTAGATGACAACTCGGATTTGGTTGCCAGCTATGTTTTCGATTCCGGAAATACAAGCGATACATATTCTCTAAGGCCTTTTAACGGAACAGCAGGAGATGGAGAAACAACTCTCAATAAGGGACAATGGTACACCATTCGCTTTGAAGTTGTTCCGAACGATAGTTCCACTTTCAATTATTATATGTACGTTGACGGTGAACTGAAAGCCGAAAAGGAAAATATGACTCCCAAAGGAACAAACGCAAAAGGAAATGCGGACAAATTCTTAGGCTTTGTTATGTTCAACAGAAGTCATACAAATTATAAGTACGAAATAGATAATACTTACGTGGGATATGAGCTCACTACAGGCAAAGATAAAAACCATTATATAGATTCGTCTATCATAGGTACAAGGTATTCATATGATGGTATAACTCCGAGCAAGGATAACATCTTTACAGATGATTCTTATGAAGGTGCGTCATTTAATGCATCCGTCGTTGACGGAAAGCTTTCCTTTGCAGGACAAGGTGTAAGCATAGGCTTGAAGAACGACAGCAACAAAACCGGTGATAGTTACGTCTTTGAAACAGATCTTTCATTCGATGGTTCGGCAAAGGGCAGCGCTGCAAATAATCTCGCCTGGTTCGGAATGTCGGCATCCGGAGTAGCAAAGGAGAATTATTTCCTTTATCTGAGATTTGTATATGTCCCCGAT
>JAZOAA010000068.1:0-16377 GCA_045595265.1 Eubacteriales bacterium | reverse complement strand
CCGAGCGCTGTGAGCAATACGGGCTGCATAGATATCCTCCGTGAGATTATTTCGTTTTATTTTTTTCCTTTGCGCGCTTATCGTTTATTATCTTCATATGCTCCTCGGTGATAAGCTCGACTCCGTTCTCCTTTGCCCAATCGACGCAGCCTCTTAGAACAAGGGGAAGGAATACTCTCGGAACGGCCAGCACGGTCTTAAGCGCCTCGTCGGTAAACTTCACCTTATCGTCTGCGCGGTCTGCCGCATAGCGAACCGATTCAAGACTTGCCTGACGCATCTGGAGAAGCTCGGCACGCATTCTGGTCTTTCTGTGAAACCAGAAGTTCTTGGAATCGCGGTAGCCGTAGTCAACGGGAAGTGACGGGAAGTCCTTCGCCTTTACTCCGTTGATGATAGCGTCGGCATATTTTTTCTTCATAAGTATCTTGTCAACGCGAAGAATGAAGTGTGCGCCGAATTTTGAAGTGATGCCGTTGAAGTCGTGGTATGGCGGCTCGTAGCCGTTAAGCTGACCGGGAAGGTCCTTGTCTGCTCCGTCAAGCTCACGCATCCAGGTACACTCAACCGCCTCGATAGCATCGGTGAGAACCATGGGACGAGCCTCTCCGGTTTCCTCCTCGATAAGACTCTTTTCAAGCTTGAAGTTACACTTCGGCATTTTTTCCTCTGGCTTATCACCCGGCCAGGAGAGCTTTACCGCTTCCTTGAAGGTTGCGGGCTTATCGTCTATGAAGTTAAGAGTGCATTTGCCGTTTTTCAGAATGTTTTGCGCGGTGTTAGAGGAATTACGGCAGCATAGAAGCATTGCGTAATAATCCTTGCCTGCAACGTAGTATGGCTGAACGAGGGAATAGGGTCCGAGATTTGTCTTACCGTCCTCGCAAAGCGTAGAAATGATAACTGTGGGCATCGGGAAATACAGACTTGTCTGATAGAAGTTATCCACTATTCGAAGATTTTCAAAGCTGCTCATATTTATAACCAGTCCTTTCTTATTGCGGTCGTTTGTAGCTTGCGTTCCATACCCTACGGAACATAATTTGTTAAATTAATTATTTCAATCTTGATACGAAGCGTCCTATTTTCTCTAAAGCCTCGCCGATATGCTTTACGGAATAGGCGTACGATATTCTGGCAAAGCCCTCGCCGCAATCACCGAAAGCCGTTCCGGGAACTATGGCGCAGTTTTCCTCGCGGAGAAGCCTTTCGCAAAATTCCTCGGAGGAAAGACCAAATCCCGATATGTCAGGGTAAATATAAAACGCTCCCTCGGGTACAAATGAATCTATTCCTATGTTTTTAAGTCCCTCGTAAATAAAGAGCCTTCTGCGGTTATACTCCGCGCACATACGCGCTATATCGTCGTCGCCGTTATTCATCGCCTCGATTGCGGCAAACTGTGAAACCGTAGGCGCGCACATTATTGCGTACTGATGAAGCTTAAGCATCTGCGAGATGAGGGGCGCAGGACCGCAAAGATAGCCAAGACGCCAGCCTGTCATAGCATACGCCTTTGAAAAGCCGGATGCTATAATGGTGCGCTCCCACATTCCGTCTATCGAAGCTATCGAAACGTGCTTTACACCGTACGTAAGCTCGGCATATATTTCGTCTGAAAGCACCAAAATATCCGTTCCTCGAAGAACCTCGGCAATAGCCCGAAGCTCTTCTTTTTTCATTATCGCGCCCGTTGGATTGTTCGGATAAGGGAGTACGAGCAGCTTGGTTTTCGGCGTAATTGCCGCACGCAACTCCTCGGGAGTGAGCTTAAATGAATTTTCCGGCTTTGTATCAATGGTTACAACGCTTGCTCCCGCCATCGTTGCCATCGGACCGTAGCATACGAATGACGGCATCGGCACTATTACCTCGTCGCTCGGGTTTATCACAGCGCGCATAGCTACGTCTATCGCCTCGCTGCCGCCGACTGTGACGAAAATTTCCGAATGAGCGTCGTAAGACAAAGAAAATCTGCGCTTCATATAGGCGGAAATTGCATCTCTTAATTCTCTGAGTCCCGAGTTTGAGGTGTAATAGGTTTTACCTGCCTCGATAGACTCGATTGCCGCCTCTCTGACGTGCCACGGCGTTACAAAATCAGGCTGACCGACAGTAAGCGCTGTTACGTCCTGCATTTTTGAAACCAGGTCGAAAAACTTTCTTATTCCCGACGGCTTCGTTTCCATTAAAGTTTTTGAAAGTAATTTAGTATAATCCATCATAAAATCAAAGTATCTCTTACGTCTTTTTCGGGCTTTGCGTAAATGACGCCCTCGTTTTTATATGTTTTAAGCACGAAGTGGGTGGCTGTCGCTGTAACGGATTCTATCGTAGCGAGCTTTCTGGCTACAAAGTACGCAACCTCCTTCATGGTCTTGCCCTCAAGCATAACCGTGAAGTCAAAGCCGCCCGACATAAGAAACAGTCCCTTAACCTCCGAATATTTAGATATGCGCTCGGCAATTTTATCAAATCCGTCGTCGCGCTGTGGCATTACCTTTACTTCAATGAGAGCGGTTACGTACTCGCGGTTAGTCTTATCCCAGTCGATAACCGTGCGCTTGCCGAGGATAACCCCCTCCGCCTCAAGCTCGGATATCAGCTTTTTGATATCGCCCTCTTCCTTATCAAGCATGGCGGCAATTTCCTTCGGTGTGAGGGTTGCATCCTCTTCCATGATTTTAAGTAGTTTTTCCATTTTTATCCCCTTTTTGTAAACTTATATTGTCATATTTGTTATTTACTCGTTGTTATTCCGCCGTCAAGGCCGACCCAAATCACAAAAACTCCGTCAAGCGTTTCTACAAGCGCCTTGCCTTCGGAGGCGGTCATATTAAAGAGCGCCGTCGATAGCGAATCTGCCAAAGCCGAGCTTTCACACAGCACGGTCACGGAAGCAAAATGAACCGAGGGCATCAAGGTATCTTTATCTATTATATGGTGGTAATTCACACCGTTAACGGTATAATATCTCTCGTAATTACCCGAGGTAACGGCAGAGGAGTCGGAAATATCAAAGCGGTAAATATAAGAGTCACCGCTAAAATCCGGGTTCCTCACTCCCGCGCGCCAGGGGCTGCCGTCAGCCTTCGTACCTACGGCTCTTAGGTTTCCGCCAATATCAAGAACGTAACCGCTTTTTCCCTGCTCTTTCAGCATTTCGGCGGCCTTTTCAGTAGCGTAGCCTTTAGCGATAGCGCCGACGTCAAGTGACATTTCAGAATCGGCAAGCTCTACCGTGGAATTTTCTTTATCAATTATAATTTTATTTATGTCACAGTGCTTTGATGCAGAAACAAGTACATCTTCGGGTGGGAGAGCCACCCCCTCTTCTCTGTATTCATGCCACACCGACAGCACCGCACCAAAAGCGATATTTACCTCTCCGTTTGTTAATGAGTGCATATCTATCGAATACTCTAAAAACTCTATCAGCTCTTTATCAACTTTGACAGCGCCCGTGCCTGCAAGTCGGTTAAGGGTGCAGAGATTAACCACACCGTCGTATTCATTATAGATATCAAAGAGCCTGTGGTAGTAATCAAACAGCTCTGAAATTTCGGAAAAGGTTTTATTAAACTCTTCAACGCTCTCGCCCGAATAATCCCTCACCGTCGAATAGGTATCAAACCATGCGTACGACTCCGCCGTATGCACATCAACATCCGCGCCTTTATCCGCGCCGATTAAAATGCACAGGGCGATTATTATTATAAGGGCCGAGATGAGCAGCACAGCCACTAAAGCTTCTCGCTTTGAAATTTTTCGCTCCATCGCACAGCCCCCTCTTTTTTCCAATTATTTTATCACATATTTGACCGATTGTCAACATTCAATGCGCCAGAGGGGAAAACTTTGTCCCGAAAAAGCAAAAAGCAGCTCTTCGGGAGAGAGCCGCTTTTCATGTTTGTAAATATTTATTCACATTTTGAGTACGTTTTTCTTCGTTTTTTCAAGCTTTCCGGAAAGAAATATGAAAAGTGTGGGAAAGGCTATCGCGTTTGTTACCACTTGCGCTATATAAAACGGCACTCCGCGAAGGTAATAAACAGAAAATCTATACAGGAAATTATCAAAATAGCCGGAGAAGAGTCCAACGTCGATAAGTGCTGATAAAACACCGAAAAATACGGTTAATATAACGGCGACCGACGTAAGAGCAAGTCTGTTTTTAATTTTCAATTTACCGAGCAGCATAAAAACAAGCGCAAGTAGCGGCCAATATATAAAATAAAGTACAACCCACGTATTAACACCCCATATTAGAGGCTCGATGCAGACGAATACAATAGAGGCGCAAACTCCGAGCCAGCCGAAAGTATAGCCGTAAAGAGCGGTAAGAAGAGTGACGGCCTCAACGTTTGGTAAGGCGGCAAGCGCAAGCTTTGCACACTCGACGGTAGCAGCCGAAATACCGACGAGTGCGATTTTTTTCGCAGCGCTGCCCCGGGGGGAGCGATTATTCATATTAATTTTCCCAGACGATAAGACCGATATAAATTATAGCATCAGCCTTGATATGCATTTCCGTTGCGCCCAATCCGGAGCTGACGAGAGTTTTTCCCTCATATTCTACCGTTTTTGCCCACTGCGATACGTCGGCATCCTCGGTAACTGAGGTATAAATGTATATATATTCTCCTTTTGCCGCGTCGTTTTTAAGTCCTCCGACGCTATCAAGTATAGTTCCGTTCATAGAGTAATCAAGCTTGCCATTCGCCTTCAGATAATCAAGGACAGAAACAAGCCCCTTTTCAATCTTAACGTCATTAAGATCTACTTCGTAAGGTATAGAATTGCTCCTCTCGATAACGAGAGTCATCTTTCCCTTGTCGACGGGTTCACCGCCTTCTTCTTCCGGCATCTGACACGCCACAAGAGAAAACGCCATTATCAGCGCGAGAAGGAGCGCTGACAGCTTTCCAAATTTTTTGTTTGTTCTTTTCATTTGTTTTTTTTGCCTTTCTTTTTTTATTTTAGGCTAAAAACCAAAAATCGCCCTGCAAAGCAGAGCGAAAAAAATGCGCAAAAATCCCTGCACATCTTTTGGCCGTTCCCCCTTTGCCCAAGGAACGCACGCAAAAATTTGCGTGTTTTAATCCAAAAAATACCGTCAGGCAGGCCTTCCGACTCATAAGGCGGCTGCGCCTTAATTACGGCAATGGCTGTTGTGGCGGATTCTCACCGCGCTTTCCCTGCTTTGAATTTTCAGACGGCTAGGATAGGTTTATTATATATTATTTTTTGTCCTTTGTCAAGGCGCGGAAATTATTTTTTCTTGACCGCCCGCTTGGTTTTCGCCTCGCCTGCGGCGGTTATGTAAAGATTTATCGTGCTTTCCAGAGTTTCTCTTAATGCCGAGCGCATCTTCTGCGGCATGGTGCGTGATTTTCTATAAAGATTAAGAAGGTGAAGCTCGTCGTCGGAAAGCTCCGAGGAATCCTTACCCAGCGGCATATCGAGAAGCTCGCTTACTCTTATGCCAAACCGCTCCGAAAGTGCGGGAAGCATCTTCATAAACGAGGCGGACCTTCCTCGGCGCCAGTTGTTTACCGTTTTTTGCGGAAGAGCCATAGCTCGCTCAAACGACGCGTCGCTCTCAAACTCCGACTCTATCAGCGACAGAACCCGCTCGCGTATTTCTTCTGTATTTTCTTTTTTCATTTTTTAATCTCCTTCAGTCTTTTAGGCGCGCCCTTATTTTTATCCGAGGTGCGCTTTTTCTTCTTGCTATGCGATTTCGGTGCGCTTTTATAAAACGGCTCGGTGTTCTTTTTATCTTCGCTTTCTTTCTTCTTATCCGTGCTGAAGCCAAAGCGGCCTACACGCTCGCCTAAAGTATAATATTCCCCGTGTGCGTACGCAAGCAGGTCCGCGTTTTCAAAATGTATCTTGCCCTCCTCGCTTATAAGCTCCTCCTTACAGGAAACGCTGACGATATCTGCTATAAACACGTCGTGCGAGCCCATAGGCAAGACGTCTGTCACACGGCACTCAAGAGCTATCGGACACTCGTCGATTGTCGGAGGGGCAACCTTCTCACTCTTTCTTTTTGTCAGGGCGCATTTTTCAAACTTATCCATTTTAGCGCCCGTATATATGCCGACAAAATCGACGGTCCTCGCCATGTCAGCGCTCGCGAGATTTATGACGAACTCGCCCTGTTCTTTAAGTATTTTATACGAGTGGCGGCTGGGTCGGACAGATATATACGTTTTAGGCGGAACAGTTGCTAAAATTCCCGTCCACGCAACAGTGAGAACGTTAGCTTCTTCGAGCGTGCCAACCGTTACCATAGCGGGAGGCAGGGGCGCTGTAAGCGCGCCGGGTGATAGGCTTCTTCTTTTTTTCATAATATTTTCCATTCTTTAACAGCTAGTGATTTTTCGTATTTATTTTATAACAAAAATTTCGTAAAGTCAACTGCCGTTTCGTAATTTCAACGAAATTTGTGTAAAAATCGTCAAAATTTTTATATTATATAATTTTTATTAACAATGCATTAACAAAGTTTTTGTATACTGATGGTGCGAAATTATATTTCACATTTTACTTAGGAGAAACATTATGGCAAGTGCTACCAAACGAATAATTTCACTTATTCTTGCTTTGACTCTTATATCGGGCTGCGTTTTCGCTTTTTCATCTTGTCTTTATACCTACGATATTCTGACGGGACCGGATAAGGAAAACGAAGAGAAGCCGTCCGGCTCGGATAATCAAAATACTCCTCAAAACAACACCGGCACAGGTGACTCTAACCAAAACGGCGACGAGCCTGTGGAATACTATCCCGAAGACAACACCGAGGAGCTTAAAGAGCTTGACGGCGCGGTTAAGACGCTGTTATCTACGGTCATCATCGACGCAAGATTTGATATCTACAATTCCTATCCTTACGGCACTACCGAAACCACGGAGCATTCGTCCTACGGCTCGGGCGTGATATATAAGCTTGATAAGGAAAAAGGAGATGCGTATATCATAACCAATTACCACGTTGTTTACAACTCCTCATCCGCCACCTCGGACGGAATCAGCGACAAGATAAACCTCTATCTTTACGGTCAGCATTTAAGCTCGTACGCAATAGAGGCATCGTACGTCGGAGGCTCCATGAACTACGACCTTGCAGTACTCAAGGTTGAGGGCAGCGAGGTTATCAAAAACAGCGCAGCTCTGGCGGCATCCATCGGCGATTCCGAGAAGGTAAGCGTCTTTGACAAGGTTTATGCGGTTGGAAATCCCGAGGGATTCGGAATGAGCGCAACGGAGGGTATGGTAAGCGTTGACAGCGAGAGTCTCACTATGACGGGTGCTGACGGCAGAACCACGCTTTCTCTTCGGGTTATGAGAGTTTCGGCAGCGATAAACGAAGGAAACTCGGGCGGAGGCCTTTATGATACCGAAGGCAATCTTATCGGTATAGTAAACGCAAAGCGAACCGGCTCCGATATTGACAACATAGCTTATGCCATTCCGATAAATCTGGCTAAAAACATTGCCGAAAACATAATCTACAACTGTGACGGCGAGACCAAAACATCGCTTTACAGATGTATGCTCGGCGTTACTCTTACCGCCAATGTCACGGGCGTTGTGGTTGACGGTGAGGCAGACACAGTAACCAAGGTAGAGCTTGTTGAGGTTGATTCGCTGACCGACGAGTCTATTATGAAGGATAAGCTCTTAGCGGGAGATATCATAACCTCTATCACGCTTGACGGCGTTACTGTTAAGGTAACCAGAATCCATCACGTAATCGACCTTATGATGCTGGCCAAGGCAGGAAGCACAGTAACGATAAATGCAACGCGCAACGGTGCAGCAATCGTAGCACAGGTAACCGTGCCGGAGAGCGCTATAACAGAATTTAAGTAAAAATTATGGAGACCGCAGATAAAAGCGGTCTCTTTTTTATTTTATAGATAATCCACAATATATTGCGTTTACCCCTTGACAAAATCACAAGATATGGTATAATATATGCACAACTCAAAAAACAGCCAAGGAGTATTCGATGAAGATAATCAAGCGAAACGGCGCGGAGGCCGTGTTTGACGATAAAAAGATTTATGCTGCTGTAACCAAGGCAAACGAAGCCGTTGCAGAGGCTGACAGGATAAGCGAGAAGGAAACCCGCCGCATAACCGATAAGGTCACTAAAAAATGCGATAAGCTCGGACGCGCTGTAAGCGTTGAAGAGGTGCAGGATATGGTCGAGCGCGAAATTATGGGTGCGGGTGCCTTTACTCTTGCAAAAGCCTACATTACTTATAGATATACGCGTGAGCTTGTGCGCCGCGCCAACACTACGGACGACAAAATAATATCTCTTATTGAGTGTAACAACGAAGAGGTAAAGCAGGAAAATTCTAATAAAAACCCCACCGTCAACAGCGTTCAGCGCGACTATATGGCAGGCGAGGTTTCAAAGGATATAACGAGAAGAATACTCCTCTCCCCCGATATCGTTAAGGCTCACGAGGAGGGACTCATTCACTTCCACGATGCCGATTACTTTGCCCAGCATATGCATAACTGCGACCTCGTAAACCTTGAGGATATGCTAGAGAATGGAACGGTCATCAGCGGAACGATGATAGAAAAGCCTCACAGCTTCTCAACCGCCTGCAACATAGCAACGCAGATAATAGCGCAGGTTGCGTCAAACCAGTACGGCGGTCAGTCTATCAGCCTGACACATCTTGCTCCTTTTGTAAAAATCAGCCGTGAGAAGATAAGACGCGCTGTAAGAGAGGAGCTTTGTGCAGTTGGAATCACCGATGAGCAGTCTATTTCAAGAATTGCGGAAAAGAGATTAAGAGAAGAGATAAACCGCGGTGTTCAGTGCATACAGTATCAGGTCGTAACCCTGCTTACAACGAACGGACAAGCTCCGTTTATCACCGTGTTTATGTATCTTGGCGAGGCAAGGGACGAGGAAGAGCGCGCCGACCTCGCGTTGATAATCGAGGAGGTTCTCTCGCAGCGCATAAAGGGTGTCAAAAACGAGGCGGGCGCATGGATAACTCCCGCGTTCCCCAAGCTGATATACGTTCTCGAGGAGGACAACGTCCGTCCCGGATCAAAATATCATTACCTCACCGAGCTTGCGGCAAAATGCACCGCAAAGCGCATGGTTCCCGACTATATTTCCGAAAAAATAATGCTCGAAAACAAGATTGATAAGAACGGAGAGGGACATTGCTACACCTGCATGGGCTGCCGCTCGTTCCTTACTCCTTACGTTGACGAGTGCGGAAAGCCCAAGTATTACGGCAGATTCAATCAAGGTGTCGTTACGGTAAATCTCGTTGATATCGGTCTGTCGGCAGAGGGCGATATGGAAAAATTCTATAAGATATTTGACGAGAGAATGGAGCTTTGCCACAAGGCTCTGCGCGCAAGGCACGAAAGGCTTCTCGGAACTCTCTCCGACGCTGCTCCAATCCTCTGGCAGTACGGCGCTCTGACCCGTCTAAAAAAGGGCGAGCCGATAGACAAATATCTGTACGGCGGTTATTCCACTCTTTCACTCGGATATGCGGGCCTTTGGGAATGTGTTATGGCTCTTAACGGCAAAAAGCTCACCGAGCCTGAGGGCGAGGAGCTTGGTCTTGAGATAATGCGCCTTCTTAATAAATATACGGCAAAATGGAAGGCGGAGGAAAATATTGATTATTCCCTTTACGGCACGCCTCTTGAATCAACGACGTACAAATTTGCAAAATGCCTTCAGAAGAGATTTGGCATCATAGAGGGCGTTACCGATAAAAATTATATCACAAACTCATATCACGTACACGTAACCGAGCCGATAGATGCCTTTGACAAGCTATCTCTTGAAGCAAAGTTTCAGGCGCTCTCGCCGGGCGGTGCTATCTCGTACGTAGAGGTTCCTGATATGCAGAATAATATTGATGCGGTTCTTGGAATTATGGAATACATCTATGATAACATAATGTACGCCGAGCTGAACACAAAGTCTGACTTCTGCCAGGTTTGCGGATTTGACGGTGAGATACTGATTGAGAAGGACGAGGACGGAAAGCTCGTGTGGGAGTGTCCTAATTGCCACAACCGCGACCAAGCAAAGATGAACGTAGCAAGACGCACCTGCGGCTATATCGGTACTCAGTATTGGAATCAGGGCAGAACGCAAGAAATACAGGAAAGAGTTCTGCACCTCTGATTTTATGGAAAATAAACCGTAAATTATTTTGGTTGATTTTGTAAACACGGGCGGTTTCTGATTGACATTCGGAAAAATCGGTGATAAAATCTATATACAAAATATATAACCTTAAGAGGACGGTATAAAAATGAGATTTAGCAGATGGGGGCGCTCGTTGAGAGAGGTCTTGATTAGATTTATGTCCGGAAGATACGGTGCGGACTCGCTTTACTATTTTCTTCTCGCACTCTACTTTGTGCTTGTGGTAGTAAATCTTTTCGTTGGCTCGTATATTATCTATCTTCTCAGCATTGCCGCACTTGTGTATGCTGTTTTCAGAGCAATGTCAAGAAATGTTTACAAAAGACAGCGCGAAAATCAATGGTTCTTGAAGGTTAGCGAGAAGCCGAGAGGCTTCATCAAGCTGCTCTCAAACAAGTGGCGCGACAGAAAAACCCACGTTTATAAAAAATGCCCCTCGTGCAAAAACAACCTTAGACTGCCGAAGTTCCCCGGCGAGCATACCGCGGTTTGTCCCTGCTGCAAGCACAGATTTAACGTAAAAATATAAAAATAACGGCTTATGTATAAAACTCTAACCGAAGAGCATACGTAAGCCGTCTTTGTTTTTTAATTCCAGTTGCTGATAAAGAATTTGTTACTTTCGGGAATAGCCAAGAGGTCTATTTCACCGTATTTTTCGGAAAATTCAGCCTCGCCCGCAAGCACCTCTATATTTTTTTGATAATGGTAGGTTGCCGCATCCGAATAAAAGTCGGAGAAGAAGGGGTTGTCGTCATTCTTATATGCGTTCTTCTCGTTCTCGCACTTATATAAGAAGCAGGTTCCGACGGAAATTTCGACCTCGCGGTACTCTCCAAGCTCCATTGACGTCGCCGCATCAACCACCGCGGGATGAACGTAGTAGAATTTTGCCGTCTGCTCCGCGTTCTCGTTGAAGTAGTATCCACCCTTCATCTCGGGGTCACTGTCGCTCTTATCCATAAAGAGATTAAACATCGTTTCCGTAACCGCACCGTCAGCGCCCGAGGCTTTATTTGCTATTGCCTCACGCAGCTCCTCTGCCATCTGCTCGCGCTCTGCCTTCTCCTCATCCGTAAGATAGTGCTCTACCTCTTCGCCGTCCGCGTCGGTATATACTATCTTCTCGTCGCACAAAAGTACCATTTTTACTCTTGAATACGTGTCAAAATATTTCTCGCACTGTGCCACGGTCTCGGCGCTCTGTATTTTAAGGTTTGCGCCCTGATATCCGTACACCGTTTTCATAGCAAGGCTTGCGCGGAATGAAAGCTTCATCGCCTCGGCAAAATCCGCATAGTTGAACCCGAGGTGCTGCGCCGCATCGTTAAAGTCGGCTTCCGAGCCGTAATAAGCAATAAAGGAATCGAGCTTCTCCTTGAGATAATTTTCCTCCGCGGAGGTGAACGACGCAAGGTCTAAAAAGAGCCTGTTTGCCGCGACTATACCCGCAAGATAATTTTTAAGCGAGCTTTCAAAAAGCTCTCCGTGAGTCACACCCTCCGAGTATTCCGATGCCCAAAAGCTCTCGGTATCGTCGGCGGAGGTTATCCCCGCGCGTCTGAGCCCCGCTATGTGCATACCCTTATAGTAGGCGGTAAAGCACCTGACTACTCCCTCGTTCATGGTAACACCGTCAAGCTTCACCACAGCGTTTGCCTCGTTTATCATAATGATTATGCCAAAGACAGAACCAAAAACTATGGCAAGCGACACAAAAACGCAAACAAATATTAACAAAATCCTACTGCTTTTCACTTTAACCTGTGATTTTTCTTCAGTCACTCTCATTCTCCTCTCCCCACTTGCACATCATGATAATATCTCATTATATCTCCTATAAGCAAGGCTACCTCGCTCTGCACGCATCTGTAAATTACCCTGCTTCCGTCGGGTGCAAATCGCATGCCCTTAAACTTTTCAAACACGACACTCCATGTTGCGAGGTCGGGCTTTTGAACAACGAACACAATGTTCGTTCCCTCCACCGATATTCTGCTTATCCCCGAGCTCTCGCCTATCGCCTTTGCGGTTGCAACGGCAAGCAGGCGGTGAACAGGCTTTGGAATATCTCCGAATCTGTCTAGGAACTCGTGCATAATATCCATCTCGTCCTCGGGTGAGGTGATAAGGGATATTTTCTTATACATATCCATTCTGTGCGCGCTTGTGGAAACGTAAGACTCGGGAATATGGGCGTTTACCTTGATGTCTATCAGGGTTTCTACCTTGTTTTCCTTTTTTTCTCCGCGCTCCTCGAGAACTGCCTCGTTAAGCAGCTTTACGTAAAGGTCATATCCCACGCTGTCTATATATCCGTGCTGCTGCGCTCCGAGAAGATTGCCCGCGCCTCTTATCTCAAGGTCGCAAAGAGCTATCTTAAATCCCGCGCCAAACTCGGCATATTCCTTTATCGCAGAGAGCCTCTTTTGCGCTATTTCGGAAAGCACCTTTCCGGGTCTATACGTAAAGTAGGCATACGCCTGCCTTTCGCTCCTTCCTACTCTGCCGCGTATCTGATGAAGCTGGGAAAGACCGAATCTGTCCGCGTTTTCTATAACCAAGGTGTTTGCCGCAGGTAAATCGACTCCCGTTTCGATTATAGTAGTGCAAACAAGTATATCAAGCTCACCTCTGACGAGCATCTGCCATATATCCTCAAGCTCCTCGCGCTCCATCTGACCGTGAGCGTAACCGACTCGCGCATCGGGCAAGCGCTTTACTAACTTATCCGCGACAAGATGTATATCCTCTACCTTGTTATATAAATACAGCACCTGACCGCCTCTTGCAAGCTCTCGGATTATAGCATCAAATACAATCTCGTCGTCATGCTCTAGAACGTAGGTCTGCACAGGCCTTCTGTCACCCGGCGCTTCGTCAAGGACGGATATATCGCTTATACCGTTCATCGCCATATTAAGCGTTCGGGGAATGGGGGTTGCGGTAAGGGTGAGAACGTCAACGTTCTTTGAAAATTCCTTAAGCTTTTCCTTTTGCGCAACTCCGAAGCGCTGCTCCTCGTCGATAATCAGGAGTCCGAGGTCGCGAAATTCAAGGCTCTTTGACAGTAGCTTGTGCGTTCCGATAAGAATATCGGTTTCGCCTCGCTTTACCTTTCTTAAAATCTCTGCCTGTTCCTTCGGCTTTTTGAATCGGGTCAGCATCTCAACCGTTACGGGAAATCCGCGCATACGCGATATTGCCGTCTGATAATGCTGAAGCGCAAGTATGGTAGTCGGCACGAGAAGCGCCACCTGCTTACCGCCCATTATAGCCTTAAATGCTGCTCTCAGGGCAACCTCGGTTTTTCCGAAGCCTACGTCACCGCAAAGAAGGCGGTTCATAGGTACGGGGCGCTGCATATCAGCCTTTATTTCTCTTATGGCGGCAGTCTGCGACTCGGTTTCCTCATACTCAAACGCATCTGCAAACGCATACTCAAGCTCTGAGTCCTCGGGGAAAGCAAAGCCCGGCTTTCTCTGCCTCTCGGCATAGAGCGCGATAAGGTCCTTTGCGATATCCTTTGCCGCTGCCTTTGCCTTCGTTTTCGTTCTGTGCCAATCTGCTCCGCCCATTTTAGAGAGCTTTACAGTTCCGTCCTTTTCCCTGCTGCCTATATATTTACCTATCTGCTCAAGTCGGTCGCAGGGGACGAACAGCTTATCCGTACCTGCATATCTTATGGTAATATAATCCTTGGTTATGCCATAGGTGGTTACAGTCTGTATTCCCTCGAAAAGACCGATACCGTAATTTGCGTGAACTACGTAATCGCCGGGTGTTAGGTCTGCATAGCTGAGTATTCTCTTCGCTCCGCCCGCCTCGCGCATAATGCGCTGTCTTTTTCTGTTAGACATAACGGCGCGGCCCTCATCCTTTGCCATAGAGATGACGGCGATTTTAGGCGTTATAAGGTCAAAGCCCTCCGTAGTGCCGACTGTGACGAAAATCCGTCCGCCCCCAGCCGAGAGAACGTCAAAATCCTCTTTATCATATATCGGCAGGGCGGCAATATCTGCTTCGGCAAGCGAGGCAACTAGTGACTCCGCGCCCTGCTTGTTTTCGGTAACTATTACCGTTTTATAAAGTGCTTTCCTGAAATTTATAAGGTCCTCGTGCAGCATTGCTTGATTGCCGCCGTATGAAACGCATCTTCTGCATCTGAAGCCGAAAAGTCCGGAAAGCTTCAGACTGCCGACTCCTCCCGCAAATGAATTTTCATAAACCGTGAGGTTTGATTTAAGGAAATCCTCATACTCCGCCTTGCTTCCCGAATACACGGCGGCTTCCTTGGTTACAACGCCCTCCGAAAGAAGAGCTTCCCTCTCGTCGTTTTCCTTATTTATATGCTTTTCAATATCCTCTTCACAGCCGTTTGTTCCGACAGAAAAGACGACACAGCGCTTATAGGTTGAAAAATAGGATAAAAGATTTTCGTGCTTGTCATAAACCAAGCCTAAATACTTATCTCTGAAATCAACCGACAGACCGCTCTCGAGAATAGCCTCTTCCTTTTTCAGCTTCTCACGCGCTGCGTCGCTCTTTGCATTTTTAATAAGAGAAGCTACGGTGTCCGAAATTTTCCTTCTCGCATCGGCAGAAAGCATTACCTCGCACGCAGGCAAAAGCCTTGCCGACTCGCATGGCGAAAGCGCTCTTTGCGATATGGGGTCAAAATAGACAAGTCTATCAACCTCATCACCGAAAAATTCTATTCTGACAGGCGACTCGCACTCTCCGTCAAAGAAATCAACGATGCCGCCTCTTGCCGCAAACTGACCTCTGCCGTCAACGGTATCCACTCTGACAAATCCAAGAGTGACAAGCCTGTCAACAAGCTCTGCCGGAGCGATAATATCGCCCGCCTCTATCGATACGGTGAGATTTAAGAGAAGCTCCTCCGGTACGGTGTAGGAGAGCGCCGCCGACGGAGTGGTTACCACCGCGTCACATTCTCCTGCCGTCACCGCCGAAAGCACAGCCAGCCTCTCACGCTCAATATCGTGAGAGGCTCTTATGTTATGAAAAACAAGCTCGCGCTTTTTATAACCGAGGGCACGAACACCCATATTGCAAAGAGAAGCGCAGAGCCTCTCTCTTTCGGTCTCCGAGCCTACCAGCACTATCGCGGGTGCTCTTGTATACTTATGCTGCTCTATAATACTCTCGGCAAGAAAGGCAACCTCCGCCCCGCCCGTAAGTCCGTTTACCGCAATGGGCAAAGACTCCTTGGCGGCAAGGGCATCCTTCATAGCAGATAGAAATCCAACAAACTCCCTGTCTGCTCTGATAAGAGATGACAGTCTCTTCATCCGCTTTATACCAAACCTATTTTGAATACTTATTCATCGCGGCATCAATATTACCGCATATTATATCCTCGGCGGCGCACTTGATGTCATCAAACCTCGCTGTCAGCGCGCTCATATCCTGCTCCGAAAATTTACCCAGCACCCAATCAACAAGGTCATAGTCGGGCGTGGGCTTTTTACCAACTCCTATTTTTATCCTCGGGAAATCCTCCGAGCTAAGATGCGCTATAACGCTCTTCAGTCCGTTGTGACCTCCCGCAGAGCCTTTACGGCGTATGCGGATAATTCCGGGGTCAAAGCTTATTTCATCGTGCAGGACGATAATGTTTTCCGCAGGGATCTTATAAAACGATGCAGCCTCACCGATAGCAACTCCCGAATTATTCATAAGCGTCGATGGCTTCATAAGAAGCACTCGTTTGCCAAAAAGTGCCGCCTCACCGACAGTAGAATGAAACTTCACTCTGTCAATTTTAGCTCCCCACTTCTCTGCAATATAATCTATTGCAAGAAAGCCGGCGTTGTGCCTCGTCTTCTCATACTGCTTTCCGATATTACCAAGTCCTACGACTATATGCGTTACGGGAGCGGAAGAGCTTTCGGAGCTTTCAATTTTCTTGAAAAGGTCAAATATGTTAGCCATTGTTTACATTTTTCTCTTTTTTTGCTTTTGTATCAGATGTTCCACAGCTTACCGACTGGATCGGACGGCATAGCAAAATCGCCTCTGGGGGAGAAGGTTATATCAAAAATCTTCGGGCCGTCAGGCAGACACGAGCGCTTAAACTGCTGCGAGAAGAAGCGGCGCATAAATACACCGAGCCACGTTCTTACCGTCTT
>JAZOAA010000067.1:0-4309 GCA_045595265.1 Eubacteriales bacterium | reverse complement strand
CGTATGTCACGTAGCTTATACGTTTGGGTTAAAGAATATCAAGCTTTTTGCAAAACCTCACCGCTGAATAACTAAATAAGTAATACTTTTGATAAAACCTCCATATACTTTCTTAAAGCTATGGAGGTTTTTTATGTTTATTTGTACTTTGAATTTCAAGAAGCACCGCTTTTCGCTTTCGGTGTTAGCCGTTTCAATACTATTGATAGCATCGGTTTTTGTTTCTTCACTCGTGGTTAGCGAGATTTTTGGAGAAGAAATGTTCATTCAGGCAAGTACTGAGATAAATAATTCAAAAATTGTTATAGTAGATGCAGGACACGGGGGAGAAGATGGAGGCGCCAGCGGTGTAAACGGTGTACTGGAAAAGGACCTCAATTTACAGATGGCACTTGAGATCGGCGCGCGCTTCGAGGAGGAGGGTTATGCGGTTGTATACACCAGAACCGACGATAGACTTCTGTATAGAGAGGAAGAAAACGTAAAGGGAATAAGAAAAATATCCGATCTTAAAAATAGGTGCAAGATTGCCGAAATGTACCCTGATTCTGTTTTTGTAAGCGTACATATGAACTCGTTTGGCGACTCAAAATATTCCGGACTTCAAGTTTATTATTCAACCGAGAACGAAGAGAGCGAAAGAATAGCAAGAGGAATACAAGAGCAGGTAAAAAGTGACGTTCAGAACCAAAACAACAGAAAAGCAAAAAAAGGTGACGGAATTTATATTTTGGAAAATATTTCCAACCCCGCGGTTCTTGTAGAGTGCGGTTTTTTGACGAATAGCGACGAATGTAAAAAACTTTCTGAAAAAGAATATCAAAAACAATTGAGTTTTTCGATAGTTTGTGGTATTATTAATAATATAGAAAACTAAATTTCATAAGGACGTGTAAAATGAAAGCTCCAAAAACAGTATTCGTATGCCGTGAGTGCGGCAAGTCAAGTCCTAAGTGGCTAGGCAGATGCCCCGACTGCAGTTCGTGGAATAGTTTTGATGAAGAAATTGTTCAAAATACTCAAAATCCGAATATAAAATTGGGCAGAACGACAAATAAGGCGGAAAAATTTTCCGAGCTTGAGTTGCCTACATATATGAGAACGGGCACTGGTATGGGTGAACTTGATAGAGTACTTGGCGGAGGTCTTGTTGATAGCTCCGTTGTTCTTCTGTCTGGTGAGCCAGGAATAGGAAAATCAACTCTTCTTTTGCAGATTTGCTCGGAGCTTGGTAAAACCAGAAAGGTCCTTTACGTTTCGGGCGAGGAATCTAAAGGACAGCTTAAGCTTAGAGCGGAACGTCTTGGCATAACGGGGGACTCTATATATCTACTTACCGAAACAGATATTGATGCAATTCTTGAAGAATGTACCGATTTGAAGCCCGATGTTATTATCATAGATTCCGTTCAAACTCTTTCTACTATGCGACTCTCTTCTGTGCCGGGAAGTATAACTCAGGTGAGAGAAGGCGCGATGTCCTTTATAAATTATGCAAAAAATAACGGCGCAGCTGTTTTCCTTGTAGGTCATGTAAACAAGGAAGGCGGAATTTCCGGTCCTAAAATACTTGAGCATATGGTTGATGCAGTGTTGTATTTTGAAGGAGAGCGTACTAATTCATACAGAATTATAAGAGCCATTAAAAATAGATTCGGCTCTACGAATGAGATCGGTGTTTTTGAGATGGGAGATAAGGGACTTGTCGAGATCCCCAATCCCAGCGAGGTTGTTATAGCAGAAAGACCTAAGAATACCAGCGGCTCGTGTGCCGGATGTGTTATGCAGGGAACGCGACCCATAATCTCCGAGATACAGTCGCTTGTAGCCAAGAGCGTATATGCAACCGGTAAGCGCACCTCTGACGGATTTGACTATAACAGAATGTGCCTGCTAATTGCGGTGCTTGAATAACGCATGGGGCTGAAATTTTACGAAAATGACGTTTATCTTAACGTTGCCGGAGGCATTCGCCTCGACGAGCCCAGTGCCGATCTTTCAATAGCCATGGCTCTTATCAGCGGAATTACCGACAGGGTTATTCCGGATAACCTTATCGCATTTGGCGAAATAGGACTTTCCGGAGAAGTGCGAGCGGTATCGCACATTGATTACAGAGTCAAAGAGGCGATAAGGCTCGGCTTTACAAAAATTATTCTTCCGAATAAAAATATTACTAAAAGCCTTAAGATTCCCGAAGGGGTAGAGCTGTGCGGAGTCGGAAATATATATCAAGTGCTTGTACATATGCTTAACAAACAGACAGAGCAGCAGTAAAGTCAAAAATACAGTATTTTTGTTATAAACGCGACCTGAATTGTGCAACTATCACAAATGAGGGTCGCGTTTTTCTACATTCAGGCGTGCTGTTTGTTCTTGAAATATAAGGAAAAATAGTGTATAATTTTATTAGATGTTTTTGCGAGAAATTTCGCATTTGCACATAATTTATCACAAGGAGTTATCTTCTCATGGAACAGGTTTACACCAAAAGTATTCGTAACGTAGCCCTTCTCGGCCACAGCGGAGGAGGAAAGACATCACTGGCAGAGTCAATGCTCTATATTTCCAGACTTACCGACCGTCTTGGTAATGTTACCGACGGTAATACAATATGCGACTACGATCCGGAGGAGATCAAGAGAGGCTATTCTATTTCTGCGGCTTGCGCGCCGCTTCTTTGGAACGGAGCGAAAATTAATATACTTGATACCCCCGGCTTCTTTGATTTTGAAGGTGAGGCGAGACAGTGCGTAAGAGCAGCTGATGCCGCTATCATCGTTGTTGACGGCAAGGCTGGCATAGAGGTTGGCACAGAGATTGCTTGGAAGCTTGCTACCGATGCGGGCATTCCCAAAGCATTCTTCATTAACCGTTTCGATGACGGTGAGGCGAGATTTTATAAAGTATTTGGTGCAATAAGAGAAAAATACGGTCTTAACGTTTGCCCCGTTCAGATTCCTATCATCGACGGCGATACTGTTATAGGATTTGCAAATCTTGTTGAGATGTGCGTCTATACGTTTGAAAAGACCACAGGTGAGTATATCCGCAGCGCTATTCCTGATAAATTCAAGGATGTATGTGACGAATATCATGCAATTCTTCTTGAGGCCATCGCTCAGACAAGCGATGATCTTATGGATAAATTCTTCAACGAAGAGCCTATTTCGCGTGAGGAAGCACTTGAGGCTATTCACCAGGGTATTATCACCGGTGATATTGTTCCCGTATTCTGCGGCGCGGCTCTCAAAAATTGGGGTATTAAGACCTTCCTTGATACTATTTCCGAGTCCTTCCCTCGACCCACAGCCCGCAAGGTTGAGCATCTTGTTGATGCTGACGGTAATGTTACAGATGTGACGATAGACCCCGATAGCGCTGATACGTCACTCTTTGTATTTAAGACTGTTGCCGACCCCTTCGTAGGTAAGATGTCATTCTTCAAGGTTATGAACGGCACTCTAAAGAAGGATACGGTACTTCGTAATACTACCAGCGGTGCGAGTGAAAAGCTTAATAAGATATTCATTCTTCGTGGCAAAAAGCAGATTGACGTTGATGCTCTTTCGTGCGGTGATATAGGCGTTGTTGCAAAGCTTTCTGCAACTAATACAAACGATACGCTTACAACAGCTGCGGGCGATATCAAATACGCGCCTATCAAGTATCCTAAGCCCTATCTAACCATGGCTATTAAGCCGATGGCGAAGGGGGATGAAGATAGAATTTCTTCCGGCATATCAAGACTTCTTGAAGAAGATCTTACTATCAAGTATGTGAACAACTCTGAAACAAAGCAGCTTACTGTTTCCGGACTTGGCGATATACATCTTGATATAATTGTTTCAAAGCTGAAAAACAGATTTGGTGCTAACGTAGAGCTTACCACTCCAAAGATTGCATACCGTGAAACGATTAAGAAGAAAGTTGACGTTGAAGGTAAACATAAGAAACAGTCCGGCGGCTCCGGTCAGTACGGTCACGTTAAGATTACGTTCTCTCCCGGAGAGGCTGAGGGACTCACGTTTACCGAATCGGTATTCGGCGGCGCCGTTCCCAAGAACTTCTTCCCGGCGGTAGAGCAGGGACTTAGAGAGGCTATGCAGAAGGGTGTTCTTGCGGGTTATCCTGTTGTTCATCTTGCAGCAAATCTCTACGACGATTCTTATCACGACGTTGACTCAAATGAGATTTCCTTCAAGCTTGCGGCTAACATTCCATTCCGTGACGGTCTTCCTCAGGCAAATCCTGTCCTTCTCGAGCCCGTTGGCGAGCTCAAGGTTTACGTTCCCGACAACTATGTCGG
>JAZOAA010000066.1:0-4555 GCA_045595265.1 Eubacteriales bacterium | reverse complement strand
ATCGACGGCATCGCGCGTTGTGCCTGCGATATCCGAAACGATCATACGCTCCTGGCCGATAAAACGGTTGATGATAGAGGATTTGCCCGCGTTGGGCTTGCCTATCACGGCAACGTTAATAACGTTTTCGTCATCTTTTTCGTTATCGTCAAAACTGCACTGCTCGATAACCGCGTCAAGAAGGTCGCCCGAGCCTGTACCGTGAAGAGATGATACGGCAATCGGGTCTCTGTCAAAGCCAAGCTCGTAAAACTCATAAAACTCGTAAGGAAGCTCGCCTACTCTGTCAACCTTGTTTACAGCAACTACTATGGGCTTGCCCGATTTTTTTAGCATTATCGCGATATCTCTGTCATCGGCAACAAGGCCTGCGTGAATATCGCACATAAAGATTATAACGTCGGCAGTCGCAACGGCTATCTCTGCCTGCGTTCTCATCTGCTTAAGTATGGTTTCATCACTCTTCGGCTCGATACCGCCCGTGTCTATCAATATGAATTTTCTGCTATTCCACTCTGCCTCCGCATAAATGCGGTCGCGCGTTACACCCGGAGTATCCTCGACTATCGAACGTCGCTCGCCTATGAGCTTATTAAAAAGAGTACTCTTTCCGACGTTTGGTCTGCCTACTATTGCAACTATTGGTTTTGACATTTTTTAGCCCTTTCTAAAATCAGATTTTACGGCCCAAGACAGCCTCGACAAATTCGTAGCCGTCACTGCCCGTAGCAGTAACCGTAATGCCGAGCTTCTTTGAAAGCTCGCCTACCGTCATACCGCAGAGAAAAACGTCCTCTCCGTGACGCAGAGCGTTCGAGGGTATGAGCAGCTCTTCTCCGAGAGGCTCTTGCGAAAGCTGCTCGGATATATCCTTTCCGGTGAGGAGACCCGATACGGTTATCGACTCACCGAAGAAATTATTGACAATTTTATATACGTTTATCTTAAGCGTCGGACAAAGCGCACAGAGCTTCTCACAAACGCTGAAAATGAAGGGATAGGACGCCACTCCCGTGGCAATAGATACTTCCCTACACACATTATAATCCTTTAATAAATCACGAACGTCGTCCGCCGCCATCTTCGACTCGTCGGCAAAGGAGCGTATCATACCGACTCCGTTCTCAAGCTGGGGATAATCCTCATAATAATCAGTCGGCGGAATCTCCCTCTCGGCTTTCAGATAAAGCTCGTCCGCAGCATAAAACAGGCGCGTGCCGTGCTTTGCCTTATGCGAGTCGCCCATCTCGTTTATCATATCAATAACGGCTGCCGCTTCCTCTTTTGTAAAATCGGTGAGAGGGTAGAGCTTTTCGCGGAACTTCGTAAGTCCCGCGGGAACGACTGCCACGCTTGTCATTGAGGGATAGTACTGCACAAGGTCATTCATCGTGCGTTTTAATTCATTTCCGTCGTTTATTCCGCGGCAGAGCACAATTTGTCCACACATTGAAAGTCCAGAATCACTAAAATCCTTAAGATATTTTAACACCTCGCCCGCACGCTTATTCTTCATCATTTTCACACGCAGCTCGGGGTTTGTGGTATGCACGGAAATATTTATGGGAGAAAAACGCATCTTCGTTATACGCGCAACATCCTTATCGGTAAGATTGGTAAGAGTAATGTAATTTCCGTGTATAAAGGAGAGGCGCGAGTCATCGTCCTTAAAATACAGCGACTCTCGCAGTCCCTTGGGATTTTGGTCTATAAAGCAGAATATGCAACCGTTTTTACACGAGTGCTTCTTATCCATTAAGGGTGTTTCAAAGTCGAGACCTATATCGTCATATTCGCCTTTTTTTATAGTTACGGTATACGCTTCCCCGTCTCTTGAGAGGAGAAGCTCAACCCTTGTATTTGCAAGATAAAATCTGTAATCAAGAACGTCCTGTATTTCGTTTCCGTCTATTGATATTAAGACGTCGCCTGACTTTATACCGTGGCGCTCAGCGCGTGAATGGCGCGTAACGTCTGTTATTTTTACCATATTATTCTGCTTTCCGAATTATTTTATAATATATTTTTGAGATAATGAAAATCAAGCCCAGGGTGACGAAAAACAGCACCGAGAAGCCTGAAAAATCAAGCCAAACGTCGCTTACGTCAGGGCCTCTGCCTGAAAAAATCTGTACGGTTTCGTCTATCAGACCGATAAACAGGGCTGAAAAAAGGAAGTGTAGTAATTCTTTTATACGCTTTTTAGTATAAAAGAAGAAAAAGAGCGCGGTCTCTATACCGAGCAGTCCAAACTCAACGAAATGCCCGATTTTTCTTATATTTGTGTGAACGACCTCGCCAATCTCCGTGTCGGACGGAATAATAGGCTCTATCGCATCGGATACGGCATTACTCTCCGCGCTTGATGCTTCGGGCGGAAGCGCAGACTGAATGAAAAAGGACAGGACGGTGATTATCATAGCGCATATCAGCACCCATGCAAAAATCGGAGCGTGCTTTAATTTTTCGGTAAATTCTCTCATCAAGACTTCCTACCTCCGCCAAGCTTTTTCGGACCGATTACCTCGGATATCATTTCGGGCGTTATACCGTTCTCCTTGAAATAATATATCGCCTCGGCAGAGCCTGCTTTACCTGCCAGCGCCATAAGGCGTATTGATTTATCACGGTCAAAGTCCGTACCAAGACCGTCTACGTAGCAACGGGCGTAGAGATACTTTCCCTTTGCAGAAAGCTCCTCGACGTACGTCGGGTCGTGACGCGCGGCAGCCTGAAACCACTCAAATGCGGCTCTGCCATCCTGCTTTATCGCCTCGTATCGCAAAGCCTCGTCTCTCTCAAATGCATCCGGGTCTGAAACGTCGCCTTCAAGCTCAAAATACTCGGTGCGGTACTCGGGCTTGTGCGCGGGTATCATACATATTCCTATAACGTCCGGCTCAAACATACACCCTGACGTGTATGCCATACCTAGATAAAGCTGTGCTTCTATACAGCCTTGGTTTGCAGAGAGAATAAGATATTCTGCGGCTTTCTTATAATCCTTCACCACTCCGTCACCGAAAAGATAGAGCATGGCTAGATTATACGTTGCTTCCCCGCCCTCCATTTCTCTTGAAAAAGCGAAAAAGCTCTTTGCCTCATAGGAGTCCTTCTTTACACCGAGTCCTCTCCAAAGGCAATATCCGTAATTAAAGGAGGCGAGAGCGTCGCCGTCACGCGCGCCCTCGAGGTACATTTTCGCCGCTTCTTCATATTTGCCTTCAAGAAATGCAACGTCCGCAACAAGCTTTTCGTACAATGTATCCTCTCCTCCTTAAATAATTTCGTTAAGAAATAGTAAATTTAGTTCCCTCTCTTGTGTCAAGAAGGGTTATTCCGCGAGAAAGAAGCTCATCGCGGATAGCGTCTGCTTCGGCAAAATTCTTCGCCTTCTTTGCAACCTTTCGAGCCTCGATTTTTTCGTTAATATATGCAAGAAGCTCGGGGTCTACGTTTTGATTTTCCGAGGCGCTCTCGTCATTCTTCTGCACATTTAATTTATTTGCTCTATCTATCAGACCGAGGTCAAGCACGCGCTCAAAGTCGGTTACAAGAGCAAGCTTGGTTTTATCATTCGTTTTAAGCTTAAATACGTCGTAAAGCGCGGTTACGGCAAGCGAGGTATTAAGGTCGTTATCAAGAGCATCTGTAAATCTCTTCTTACCCTCCTCAAATGCAGCCTCGTCGATTACGTCGGAGTCAGCGGATTTGAGCGATGCGACTCTCGCGACGAGCTTATCGTAAGCAATCTTTGCATTATCAAGATTTTCCCAAGAAAATACAAGATTCTTTCTGTAATGCGACTGCATGCAGAAGAAGCGGTAAACCAATGGGTCATAGCCCTTTTCTTCAAGGAGCGAAACCGTGAGGAATTCACCCTTGGATTTAGACATTTTACCCGAATTTGTATTAAGGTGATGAACGTGGAACCAATAATTACACCACTCGTGACCGTAGGTTGCCTCTGACTGCGCTATCTCGTTAGTATGATGGGGGAATGCGTTGTCGATACCGCCGCAATGGATATCAAGATATTCGCCAAGGTGCTTTGCGGCAATGCAGGAGCACTCTATGTGCCAACCGGGATAGCCTATGCCCCAAGGGGACTGCCACTTCAATTCCTGGTCATCGAATTTCGACTTAGTAAACCAGAGAACAAAGTCGGTTTTGTTTCTCTTGTTGGTATCCTCCTCAACGCTGTCACGCACGCCGACCTCAAGATCCTCCTCCTTGAAATCGTTGAATACGTAATATTTTTCAAGCTTTGAGGTATCAAAGTATACGTTTCCCCCAGCCTCGTAGGCATATCCCTTGCTGAGCAGGGTTTCTATCATAGAAATGAACTCGGGAATGCAGTTGGTGGCGGGCTCAATATGCTCGGGGCGTGTGATATGGAGCTTGTCACAGTCGCTGAAAAATGCCTTGGTATAAAAATCGGCAATTTCAAGCACCGTCTTTTTTTCACGCTTTGCCCCCTTGAGCATTTTATCCTCGCCGGTGTCACCGTCGCTGGAAAGATGACCAACGTCGGTTATATTCATAACTCTGGTGA
>JAZOAA010000065.1:0-9847 GCA_045595265.1 Eubacteriales bacterium | reverse complement strand
ACTCGTCAGCAGCAATCTTCACGCTGTCCTTTTCTGCAATAGAAATTGTTCCATCGCTGTTTCTTACCATTTTTATGTAACTGCTAGTGCTCTCGTCTCCGTCATAAACACGGATTTGAACAAAGTACGCAGGATCGTTGGGAACGGTAAATCCGGAGAACATCATATCGAACTCCGAAACAGTAATAAATTCTGTTGTAGGCGTGGTGGCGTCCGTATTGTCAACTCTAATATAGGCATCATTTGTGCCGGTAAGGCGCTGATGAGAAGATGCTCCGTCTGCCAGAACGCGAGTGAGAATAGAAGTATTACTTACATTCAGTACGGTGGTTGTGGTTGAGGAATCAAAGGTTACGTATCGTACGATTTTATTTGTAATTTCGGTTTGGAAATTATCAACCATATTAGCAAATTTACCACTTCCAACCTTATACGATGGCTTCTCTACAATTACGCTATTAGCGCTTACCGTGAAGGCTTCACCGCTCGCAATATCAACACCAGCGTCCTCATCTATAGTGCCATCGGCTGCAATTGCAAATACCTGATACTTCTTAGTCGCGTCTGCGGGAGTAAATGTGATAGTGTCGGTGCTAAGGTACACGCCTGCGGAGTACGCACCGTCGATAGTGCCGAGCTCGGTGTAAACATAGTAGTACTCGGTTACAAGGTTATCGACGTCGTTGTCGGGATTAGAGTCAATATTAAGCACACGGCCTGCGTTTGCCGCAAACTCAAGAGTGGAGAGGTAGAACTCCTTGCGGGTCGCATCTGCATCGGTGGCAGCGGCTGCGATACCGTTCTTATAGAGGCGCTCGCCGAGATACTCTGCAACGCTGTATCTCTTAGCCTCGCTTGCAGCATCGCCCGAGGTTGCGGTAACGGTATACTGAGTTGCAAAGTCCTGAGGACCTACGCCGGGGGTGGTAAATACGTATGCCGCCTTTTCCTTTACGGTCTGCTGATTTGCTTCTGTCGCGGCAATGGTCTGCGACCACTCGGTCTCACCGCCTGTTACGGTGAGTGTAACTGTGTCGCCCGTTACGGTATTTGCGTCAACCGCATACATAAGGGAGAACTTGTCGCTGTACTCAACGTTCTGGCTAAATATTTCGGGTTTGGTTGCCTCGGTGTCGGTTGCCGAGACTGCAAATGCCATAGCGGAGAGAGCCGCAAGAGCTGCCGCTGTGGCAATGATTTTTACTATCGTTTTGTTTTTCATCATTTCTTTCCTTTCGTTATTGTGTTTTTGTGTAAAGTCTTTGCGTATTACGTCCATCCCTCGTTGTCCCACGAGCCTTGTGTTAATTTTCCCGACGTGGATATTACGTCGGCAGAGTCAAAATTAACTATGTCAAGCTCGGGCGTTTGGTATGGACTTTTTAAGTCTTTTTTCCTCACGTTAACACTCCTTTCTTTGTGATTTTTGCGGTTTTTGCTAATAGTAATTTACATTTTCATTAACAATCGAGGACTTTTAAGAATTTTTCTCTATCCTCTTTGTCATAAATAGGAACGTAGAAATCTAAAAGCTCCATAGCTGAATACATGTTTCTGGTCGTTCCGGAGGATGCGATAACGCTTGCGTTCACGTCGCTCTCTACTGTCATGTGTATTGACACGGGAGCCTTCTGTGCAAAGCCCGTGCTGGTTTTCTGAAGATAGGAAAACGCGCCGTCGGGTTTTGCGAAGGTTGAAACCTTTTCTGTCGTTGCTCTGATAGCTCTCGGCGCATCGGCAAGGAGAACGGATACCGCCTCGTCTGCCGCCGCGCTTGCCTCGGGTGTCTTAAGTCCGCGAAGAATACCGACGAGATTGCTTATCGAATACCATGCGTTATACTGCCAGCAGATAGTGCCACAGCTAACGGGCGAGGTGATACAGTCTATCGCCGCCTTCATAGCCTTGTCAGCATTCGGGAACACCGCGCCTGCCGTATGGTACGCACCGGATATTTTAAGTAATGCATTTATAGCATCATATCCGCCCTGCACACCCCAAAGACCTGTTTTTGAATTTTGCTTTTTATTTAAGAAATCTATCATCGTGTCAGCAAGGCCCGCATTGATTATCTGTGTCGCCTGCGCCGAAACGTTACTGCCGGAGAAATATGCATTCGTTTCCCAATCGTAGCTCTCAAGATAGCTTACAAGCGCGTCTGCCGACCTTAAATGTTCCGCAAAGCCACTCTTTTCTTCCTCACACTTATTCTGCAAGACAACGAGTCTTTCGTTTGCGGTAGGATAAGGGTACTCAAACTTAAATTTGCGACCCATATCAATTGCCCACGTTAAATCTCTTCCGAGTCTTAAATCCTTATAAAGCCAGTTTGGATCGTTGTAGTCCCACTGCGGATGGTATATGTAGCCGTCCTCCGCGCTGATAAGGCTCTGACAGAAGCGCGCCATCTGCTCGCGCATTGCGAGGGGCAAATCGTCCGGCTCGTCTAAAAGTCCGGTGGATAAAAGGAGATTTGTCGCCTGATTTGTTGACTCTATATCGGGTAAAAACGGCTCGTTGTCCCTTGCCGAATTTGAGTAATAAAACCCGCCGATATTCTTGTCGTAAAGCCCGGCAAGCCAGAGATAAACGCTCTCGCCGTATAGCTTGTAATGATCCTGCATGGCACAGACGACCTCGTCGCCATTGCCGCCTCTTCTTGTTACCTCTTTTTCAAGAGCTTCCCATTTTTCATTAAATTTGTCCATAATTATTTACCTTTTAGGTCGCGCCCGACGCATTTTTACGTCGGGCATTTGTTTAATCGTTGACTGTCTTGTTATCCTCGGCAACGTGTCCGATAAATACGTTATCTACGTAAACCGTGCCTTGCGCCGCGGCTTCCGCGTTATACGCTCCGCCCTTGACGGTAATCCACGTTCTCTGTACTCCAGGGGTGAAATCCGCATAGGTTTTTGTTGTGATGAAGGTATTGTTCACATAAATATCTACACTTGCAGATCCGTCTGTTTTATAGACTATCTCAAACCTTAGGTTAAACCACTTGTCAGCTTCAATCTTTACTGCATCAGCCTCCGCGAAGGATATACTGCCGTCACTATTTCTTACGAAATCTATAAACTGCGACTCACTGTTATTACCCTCGTATAACCTAATTCGTAAGAAGCTTGTAAGACTGTCAGGAATGGTGAAGCCCGTGAACATCATATCAAACTCGGATACGGTAATATAGGCTGTCTCGGGAGCTACAGCATCAGTGTTATCAACTCTGATATAGGCATCCGACGCAGAAGAAAGGCTATGAGCAGATGCTTCATCGGCAAGCGACCTCGTAAGACTGCTTCCGTTTACGTTCAGTACGGTTTTTGTAGTTGTGGAATCGAACGTAACGTAACGGACGTTTTTATTGGATATTTCTGTCGCAAAATCGTCCTTTGCATTGGCAAATTTACCCTCGCCGCGAACACCTGTATCTACAGGCTCGTTTTCGGTACCGTCGTCACCGCTATCTGCGTCGCTAATATGTCCGTAGAAGAGATTGTCAATTGACATCACCGCGGTGTTTTTATAGCCTGTATAGGCATTTCGCCATACCTTGATGCTGTTTATCAAAGCGCCCGTCGTGCCGAGATCCAGACTGTTACCTATCTTTACATTATTCACGTACAGATCTGCCGTCGCGGTTCCGTCAGTAAGATAAGTTATTTCAAAGCGAATGTTGTACCACGCATCAGAAAGCATCGTGCTTGCTTCACCGCTCGAATAAAGGTAAAGCGTATCAGCATCGGCGTTTTTAGTAAATCTGAAATACTTATCTCCGCTGCCGCCGTTAATTATAAACGGAAGAAGTCGGTAACAGATTGCACTATCGGCAATTTCATCAGTGCTGTACGTCAGCTTCATATCAAACTCAACTACCGTAAGGTAATCGGTAAGATTGCCACCCGAGGAACTCTCACCGGAGATAGTAAGATACGACTGACTGCTATACTTGTTTTCTGTATCCGGGTTTGTGAAAACGTTTGCGCCGTTTATTATCTCGCTCTTTCCTACATACGTATTTGTAACGGGAAGAGGAAGAGAGGATGTGCTGTTAAAGCTTTCCTTAAGAATTGCGCCCGTGAGATTAGAGTTGTTATAGTAAACGCCCTCTCCCCCTGCACCGCTGACAGGCTCTTCGGGTTCTTCCGGCTCTTCTGATGGGTCGTCGGGATCCGGTGTGGGTGCTACGGGAGCTTCCTTATCTATATGAGCGATAAATACGTTGTCCATAGCCACAAGTGTGTCGGTAGGAGTCTGTGCCTTCATATTGGCGATAAGTCTTGTGGTATACGGTGTAGTATCGTTAAGAGTTATTTCTGTGCTCTTCACTCCGTCAACGTATATTTCGGCAAGCGCGGAGTCGGACTTATAGTAGATTTCAAAGCGGATATTATGCCACTGTCCCGCCTTTATCTGCGCTGTGTCCTTCGTTCCTATGGAGAAGCTTGTTCCGTCGGTGTTTTCGACAAAGTAGGCGTAGTCAGAGCCGTCAAATCTGAACGATAGACCGTAATTGCCTGTGACTATCGCATTAGCATAGAAATCAAGCTCGATTACCGTGCAGGGATTTGCCGTTTGTGTAGGGGTGCTCGGCGCCTTATACGTAACGTAAACCTCTTTGTTATCGTCGGCACTGTCTATCCTTATAAACATCAAAGTCGTTTTATCCTTGATGTATTTTACACCCTTCGTTCCGGTAAGGGACGGTGCAGTTCCGTCATCAAAGCTCCATCTCTTTGCGTTTTCGGTAACTGTTCCGTTATAATAAGCGCCCTCGCCCTTTGCTGTGCCTATGTTGGTGTTCGGGCCGGGGCTTATAGTCTCGCCGGTGTTGCTTACGTATTGCTTATCAACGTGAAGGATTATCATATTGTCTACGTTTATAACAGTTCCACGCGCGACGTTCTTCTTCATATACATGATGAGCCTTGAGTTGAAGGGACTCATCTCGCCAAGTCTTGCCTCTGTTGCATACTCGCCGTTAACGTAGATTTTAACGATTTCGGTGTATTCGTTGATATAATAAATCTCAAATCTGATATTAGCCCACTCTCCGCACTCGATTTTAGCGGTGTCCGCTTCAACAAGTGACCACGTTGTACCGTCGGAGTTCTTGACAAACCTTATATAATTTCCGTCGTCAAGTCTGAAGGGCGCGTTATCGTAGGAGAGGTCTGCCTCGCTTACACGGTAATCAAACTCGTATATCGAGCAGTAATTACTGTACTGTGTAAGGTCTGTGGGCGCATTAAGCTTATACTGTATGTATGTCTCGTCCGTGCCTGCCTCACCCTTGCGCTCGAATATCAACATTCCGTCAGAGCAGAACATTTTACCGTAAAGCGGTTTGGTAAGATTAGGTGAAGGATAACCCATAAAGTCGTAGGTGTATCTCGTGGTAATATCCTTATACTCCGGGTCGTTAAAGTACTTGCCAAGACCGGGGGCAGATACCACGTTGCCGTCTTTCGGAGCATCGATATTGATGTTCGGCTGCTTATCGGGATCTGTTATCTCTTCGTAAATCGCGTTTGTCTTATAGCAGGCAACGTTGTCGATATAATATACCGCATCAACGTAGGACATAGCCAAAATCGTTGCCTCAGTATACATATTCACAGGTGTTCCGACCTTGCCGTTAAGCCTTGCTGACGTGGAGTCGTAATAGTTGTCGGTAACGCCGGCAAGCTCACCGTTTGCATATACCATGATTCTCACGTTTTCTTCCGTGCCTACATAATACTCAACCTTTATATTGAACCACTCGTCTTTAGGAAGAGTAACACCGAAATCGTTCATGAGTCGCGGCGTGCTGCCCGATGAAATATCGCAAAGATGTATACCGGAGTCGTCAACGCTTATCATCAGCATATACGCCTTACTTCCGAGCGTAACCTGTAAAATGTTTCCGCTGCTCGAGGACTCAACAAACATATCAAACTCGAATACAAAGCAGGAGGCACTCAGGCGAAGGCTGTTACACTCAAACGTGAGAGTATCACCGCCAGTGTTATCTGTTTCAACCCTTAAAACGTTGCCCTTCGCTCCCTCTCTGATATCGCCGACAACAACTGCGTCTCCCTGGGAGTTGAAGGTCAAATCTGCATATACTGTTTTCTCGTTTATAGCTTCATCATCAAAGGTGATATATTCAAGCTCTTCTTCATCGTCGTCCTTGATAACGGGATTTAACCTATCGAGTATCGCAAGATAGCGCATCCAGTCGCTCTTTGTATAAAGGGGAGGCATGAAAGCTTTAAGATCAAGCGCGTTAAACATATTTCCCGTTAAGCCGACTATGCCTAATTCAGTCGCGTTTACGTCGCCCTCGTTGACCTGTGGAACGGCAACGGGCATATCGTGGCTGTCGCTTACCGTACCGTAGGTAAAGTAAGAATACGAGCCGTCATCCTTTCTGAACGCGGAGTTTTTAACCGTAGAAACGGCTATTTCATTCTGGCAGCTCTTAAGAAGGTCTAAAGATATTTTGTCTGCCAGGATTGCTCCCGCCTCGGTATCAGAGCTGTACTTTCTTAAATTGGTAGTTATATTTGCAATCGAATACCACGCGTTATATACAAAGCAAATAGTTTTCGCTTCTTCCGCAGTGGTAAGAGTTTTTATTGCCGACCTAGCCGCCTCTTCGGGATAAGGCAGCTCAGCACCAAGCTTGTTATAAAGTCCGGATATTTTCAAAAGTCCGTTCGTTCCCTCGTAATCGACAACCGACTTCCAATATCCTGTGCTTTCGTAAACGTTGTCATTAAGATATTTTATAACCGTTTCGGAGCAGGACCAATCAGCGCCCGCCTCTTTTAGCTCTTTATCTCTTTTAAGAAAATCATCTCCTTGAGAAGTAAGCTCGTCACCGCCGCCGTAGCAGTTGTTTCTAATATCGATAATGTTATTTAAGTAATTTAAGAGCGCTTCTTTAGTTTCAAGATGCGGGGTAGCCGATGATGCAACCGCAATCACCTTTGATACAGCCTGAGCCGCAGAGTGTGAGAGCCTCATAGTAAGCGGAGTCGCTGCCGGCTGTACCCAATGGTTATTTATAACGATTCCGTCGCCCTCAAGGTTAGGCGTATCGTACGTAGGGCTTACTCCAAGCTCGCGAAGAATGTTTTCCGCATTAGAGCGGTCGCGTCCTCGTCTTGCAAGCTTCTTATCCGTCATCTCCTGTCCCCACTGTATGTGGTAGAAGTAGCCGTTAGGCGCTTGCGCTCCCTTGACGAAGCGAGCTATCTGCTCCCTCATCCAATCGGGCAGAGCATAACCATACGGGCTTGACATTCCGGAGCCTGCGATAAAGTTTAATGCCTGGCTCGTTGACTCTATATCAGGAAGGTATCCTTCGGTATTTCTTCCCGAATTTGAATAATAGAATCCACCGCCGTTATTATAGTCACCGTTTATTGCCGGCTCGTAAAGATTGGCAAACCAGTCTATAACGCTGTCCTTATACTGAGAATAAAAGGTTTGCAGCTCGTTTACAACTCCGTCAGCATAATCCGCGGCGCTTACGGCTCTTCCGCTTTTATCATAGAGCGCACTGCCGTCTGCCGAGACTCGTCTTTCTATCTCGTCGCGAAGCTGTGCCCATTTTTCAGCCTTTTGCTGATGGTCGATTTTATCCTGATAGGCAATCGGGTCTATTATAGCGCTTTCTATAATTCCCGCCTTGATTTCAAAGGTCTTTTCGTCGCCAATCATAGAAAGCAGGCTCTTTATCGCTCCTGTTATTGCAAGCGACAAATCGAACGGGTCGTTCTCATAAGCTATGGCAACACTCTTTCCGTCAGAATATATAACGTATGCCGCATCCGTATCCTTCTTATCTATTCTGGAAAGCATAACGTAGGCATCCTTGGATACCTGTCTGTCTGCGCGGCCGACAACAAGCTCGTGCTCTATCTTTGACTCTGCGTCCGTCCTTACTCTCAGAGCCGTGGTAAGATTGTCTCTGATATCGTTTTGAAGGTCGGGCAGATATTTCTCAACCTCTTTTTCGGAATAAATTATATGTAACGTGCTTCCGGGATAATAGAGCATACCCTCGCTTGTATGCGAACCGTCTGTACCGGGCTCACTCTCGGGAGTGCAGGCGCAAAAAGCGATAAGCGAAAGAAGCATTATAACAAGTGCCGCAAAAATTCGTTTTTTCATAAAAATTACCTATCCTTTCATCATCAATCATTCAAACATTTGAACGGTAAGGCAAAAACAACCAAAAAAAGCTTTTAATAGTCTCTTTTTTCTCGCGTAAATACTGAAAATATGTATTTTGCTGTTTGTTGGTTTGCTTTCACCTTTATTTTTGCACATTTTGCACATAAATGCAATAGCTCGATATGAAATATACAACATTTTGACGATTTTCACAAACAAATCTCCTTTATTGCAAAACGCGCCGTTAAATAAAAAACGCACGCTATGCATTTTTCTGTCATAGCGTGCGCTTGAATTGATAACATGAAGTTTATTTGCAAAAATTGTCTATATAGCTGTCTATTGCCTGGCTGATAACCTTAACGGCTTCATCTCTCGGGCTGACCTCGTTTACAGCTGTTTCCTTATGCTCGAGGCTCTTATAAACCGAGAAGAAATGGCGCATTTCTTCAAAAATATGTGGCGGAAGCTCGTCAATGCTCTTATATTGATTGTAATTTGGGTCGTTATACGGAATTGCAATGATTTTTTCGTCATTTCTTCCGTTATCTATCATTGAAATAACGCCGATAGGATACGCTCTGACAAGCGACATCGGCTCTAGCGATTCAGCGCAAATGAGCAGAACGTCCAGAGGGTCTCCGTCGTCACCGTAAGTGCGGGGGATAAATCCGTAATTTGCGGGATAATGAGTCGAGGTGTAAAGTATTCTGTCAAGAATTATATATCCCGTTTCTTTGTCAAGCTCATACTTTTTCTTACTTCCCTTTGATATCTCGACAACGCAGATGAAGTCCTCGGGTGTTATTCTCTTCGGTGATATGTCGTGCCAGATGTTTGACATTTATTTTTTCTCCTTCGTTATTTTGTTATATTATTAGAGGCTGAATATCCACCGTCCGATAGCGCCGGATACCATGTCGTATCCCGTCCTCGTGAGATGCTGACCGTCTATATACGCCTTTCCCGCCTCGGCATTTCCCTTGCCGTCAAGGTCGGGGTCGTAGTAGCACTTAAGTGATGGATTTATGGGTGATGATTCCCAGAGGTCAATGTAGGGAACGCCCCATTTTTTACAAACCTCTATAGCTCTGAGGAAATAGTGGCGGCGCTTATAGCTTGCTCCGTAGCCGATAGCGGGTCTGCCCATCTTGGGAGCTACGATATATCCGATCTTCGCATGGGGATAGTAGTTCATCGTCTTATAGAAGAGGCTTTCCATAGCTCCGGTAAAGGTGGAGTCGTCATAGTTACCGCTGAAATCGGCGGGGTCAATCTCGCCAAAGCGCTCCGAGCCGATGTCCAAAAGATCAGCATCGTTTGTGCCCCCCTCGAAGATTAGGTAATCAAGCTCGGGATGGCTCTCGTGTATTTTGTCGATATTTCGTGATACCCAGTGTCTTGGATAATGCTCCGGACCGTAGTACATCTCCGCGGTAACCGTACCGCCCGATATACCTACGTTTATCCACTCCATTTCGTAATCTCTGCCCACTCTGTAAGCCCAGCCGCGATTTATACTCTCCGTGGTTTCGCTCGTAGCGTGGCAAATGCTGTCACCGTCAAAAATTATTTTCTTTCCTTTAAGATGGTTTTCCATTTTTTTATTCCTTTTATAAATTGTTTTCAAAAATCAGCTCTCAGCACAAAGCTCACAAACAAGAGCCTTATACTC
>JAZOAA010000064.1:0-32823 GCA_045595265.1 Eubacteriales bacterium | reverse complement strand
AGGAGGTTGAAGAGATGTTGGTATCGATATTATTTACGGTGCTGAGCGTATTGTCTGTCGTATGGTATATAAGGGCCTACGAGGAAGCGAAGGCGGCGGGAAGTCGGATCGTAGCCATGTCGTTCTGTGAGCCAAGGAGTTGTGGGCTTGGATTGTCTTCCTAAGACCGCTTGGCCTCCGACTTAGGAGGTTGAAGAGATGTTGGTATCGATATTATTTACGGTGCTGAGCGTTTTGTTTGTCGTATGGTATATAAGGGCCTACGAGGAAGCGAAGGCGGCGGGGATCGTTTTTCACGGTTACATAGGTGAAGAAGACGACGAAAAAACGCCCGACGCGGTAACGTCGGACGTTAAACAATTAGGAAGGTAAAGTTTGGCCTCTCTACCTAAACCTATTATATCACAAAAAAATCAAAAAAACATAGAAAGGAGAAAAAAGTTTGGCAAATTTTAATTTTAACAAGGTCTTACTCGGCGGCAGGTTGACGTCTGACATCGAGCTGAAGCAATCTCCGAACGGTGAGTCTGTGGTGAACGGTTGTATTGCCGTTCACCGCCGAAACAAGAATCCGGACGGCAGCTACACTGCGGATTTCTTTCAGTTCGTTGCCTGGAAGTCGCTTGCGGAGTTTATCGCTCGTTACTTCAAGAAGGGATCGTGTATCTTTCTTGGCGGCGATCTGCAGAACCGCTCCTACGTTGACAAGCTGGGCGTAAAGCGTTACGTTACCGAGCTTATTGTCCGCGAGGCGCATTTCGTTGACGGCAAGGAAGCTTTGGCTTCAGAGGGCGTTCCTACCTTTACGGGCGGGGATATTCCTCGCTTTGAGGACATTGGCAGCGACGAGGATCTGCCGTTTTAGCACCTGCGGGCGAGTGAAATGTTCTGTGTTCTGTAACACAGAACGTTAAGGACGGACCGTCGAGGACGCCGGTCCCTACAAATTTTATTTCAGGAGTTGAAGAAGTGGGAAGGAAGCTTAAAAAGGGGCTTGATTACTTTCCGCTATATCACGATTTTTTCACAAACAAAAAGACACAAGCTCTTCGCAGGGCGCACTCGCACGTGGGCATTTTGACATATCTGAATATCCTATGCAGGGTCTACGACAACGGATATTATTACCGTTTTGATGATTTTGACGAGCTTTGCATGGATATTGCCGAAGAGATAGCGAATGAACAGCTGAGGCGAACAGCGACCGGCGTAGCCGAGACAATCAACTACTTAGTAGGACGGGGAATCCTGGATGAAGGGTTGTTCAAACAGGGTGTGATTTCCGGTGTGGCACTGCAGGAGCAGTATGTTATGTCTTCATACAAAGCAAAACGGAAGATCGAGATGGGCGTGTACTGTCTTCTTCAAAAAAGCGAAGAAGCGGCAGACGTCGGCGGAAGCATACCCAAAAACGAGATTTCTTCGGAAGAAATGCCGATTTATTCGGAAGAAATGCCGATTTCTTCGGAAGAAAGTACACAAAGAGAAGAGAAAGAAGAAGGAAAAGAGAATGTTTCATTCATTCATTCTATCGCGCGCGAGGAAGACGAAGAAAAGGAATATATCGAGCGCAAGGTAGCCGAGGTGGGATTTGACGAGGACGACGACGTGAGCGCGGATGCGTACCGAGAAGAGCTTAAAAGCAATCTCAAGCAAAAATTTATCAAGGGCGAGCTGGGTCAGGGTGTGGTATTTATGAGCAATGAGCAGTTTTTGGATCTTACGGAGATGCTCTCCCTGGACGAGCTTGAAAAGTATTTTGCAGTCATAGTAAAGTGTGAGAAGGGCGGCAAAAAATTCACGCGAAAGTCTCATTATCAAGCTATCATTGATATGGCGAAGAAAGATAGAAAAATAAAAAACAGGAGTCAGAATATGGAAAATATCAATATTGTAAATGCATTAAAAGATATGTACGGAGCGCACGACGAGATCGGGCTCCGGGACGGAACGCACGAGGTATTTAAGAGAGGTGCAGAATGAAATTCAAAGAGAAACACAATAACGGAATAGAGCTGCATCTCGATCTTTCCGAGAGGGAGCTGGTTTACAATGCGCTTCGCAATTATTCGGCTTACGGTGAGAGCCACTCCTATCTTTTAGAGCAGGTGCCGAAGATCTGCGAGATGATGAACGTGCTTGATTCGCCGGCCATAAGGTTGAAGCCGTAAGGAGTCCACCTATGGAAATAAGTGAACTGAGGAGCGCGCTTCGGTCGGGGGTGCCGCTGATCTGGCAGGGCAGGATGGATTATGAGCGATCGGTGGGGCGTCTTTCGGGGATCATCCTTCGCTCCGGGGCGAACGGTGAGGACGTTTTCAGCTGCGAGCTGACCGACCGTCGAGGGTGCGTTGTTATCTGCCGTCCGGAGGAAGTGAGGTATTATGATCCAGTGAAGAGTGAAAAGTGAAAAGTGAAGAGGTAATGTAGATTTCCGCTTTGGCGGAAATCATCCGAACTTATTCACTATTCACTATTACCTATAACTTTAACGAAAAGTTAAGGTAGATTTGATATTAGGAGTTATGACTATGAAGGATATACCTATTTTTGTGATTATGCTCGGCTTTGCTTTACTGACGGCGCTTATGGGTGTCGCTTTCGGGGCTTTGGCCATATTGATATTGGGAGGGATTTGATTTGAGGGTACGAATACCAAAGGAATTTGCTCAGATGAGCAGGAAGGAGCGGCAGAAGGTTGCCGACTATGCTGCCGAGAAGGCTTACGAGGCGGCGAAGATCCAGACCGACAAGGACGCGAGGATCATCCTTGATCTTTACTTGAAGATGGTATGCTGTGTGCTTCACGACGCGTTTGGCTTCGGGGAGAAGCGGCTTAACTATTTCCTTGCGAATCACAAGCGGTTATTTATAAGGCAAAGCAAGCTCGTTCAGAGGGGTGTGCAATTACAGTATCTTGACGGGCGTATGGCGGAGATATTTCGCAAGGACGGCTATCCGAGGCAATACATAGACGGGCTTTTGGGTGAGGTCGGGATAGAGGATGGGGGAGGAAAATAGATATGCCAATACATATTGCCAGAATATCCTACGGCAAGGACTCTCTCAAGATGCTTGATGTTATTGTATCGAGAGGGTTGCCTCTTGATCGAATCACGACGTCTGACGTGTGGGCGACCGACACAATTTCCGCTTGCCTTCCGCCCGTTGAGGAATTTAAGGCGAGGATGGATGAGGTCATATGGAAGAAATACCGCATCGAAGTCGAGCATTTGTGCTCTCGGAATCCCGATGGAAGCAAGAAGACGTATGAACAGATGTTTTATCATGTTCCTAAGAGGAAGGAAGGAAGGAAGGAAGTATCCTTGGATTCCCAATTATCCGTGGTCAATGGTGTCAAGCACTTAAACGGAGTGTCCTTGTTGAAAATTCAAGGAACGATAAAAGGATTTCCGGGAACGGTGGGAGTCCCGTGGTGTCAGAAGCTCAAGATCATCAAGGATTTTCTCGAGGGTCCGGGACTACGGACGGCGATAAAGATATAGTCGATTACATAGGCATTGCAGCAGATGAGCCAAAACGCTTCGGGCAGCTTAACGAGAGAAAACGCGCTCCGCTTGTGGAGTTTGGCATTGAGGAAGGTTTGTGCGGTTTATATTGCCAATACGGTGATATGCTTTCGCCGAGCTACGAGACATCCTGTCGAGACGGATGTTGGTTCTGCCACAATCAAGGTGTGGATCAGCTGAGACTGCTCCGCAAGAATTATCCCGACAGATGGGCGTTATTACTTAAATGGGACAAGGACAGCGTTACGACCTTTCATCCTGATGGTCATACGGTGCACGACTTCGATTATCGCTTTCAATGTGAAGACGAGGGGCTATTACCGCACGACAAGGCGTTTCGATGGAGTATGCTTGAAAGCGTGCAATTAAAAATGTTTTAGGAGGACACAAAATGAATTTAGTTGAAGAATTGAGGAACAAGGTGAGCCGGGACAATCGGGAGCTGCTTGATCGGGCGGCGAATGAGATCGAGGATCTCGACAGGAATCTCGTGGCGGCTTATAAGAAGATCGAGGAGCTGAAGAGGGATCGTGCCGGGGATGGAGCGTTGGAGGTCTGCGAATACATAAAAAGATCGGACGTGGAGGCGCTTATAAAGGATTTTTGCAAAGGGCTTATTGAAAAAAAGCGCGATTACGTTGAGGTTACAGAATTTAATGCGGACATTCAAAAGAAGCTTAAGGGATTGCCGGGAGTGGAGATGCCTATATACACTCACTTTATGGGCAAACCTATCTCCGAGGTTGTCGAGCTTATAAAAGCCAACGACGAGGGAAGATTTATCGCGGTACCGTGCAAGGTGGGGGACGTCGTATATCAAGTGGTTGATCGGATATACAGCTCTACTGTTCGCACGGTGATATATGATACCGATAATTTTGGATTCGATGAGAGGGCGATCGGAAAGTCCGTCTTTCTATCAGAGGACGAAGCTCTGGCGGAGATGAAAAGGAGGGGAGACAATGACCTGTAAGGATTGTATTCATTTTGTGGTATGCGATAGTGGCAGGCACATCGGCGAGTACATCGAGGACGACGGTGTGTATTCCGAGGGTGTAGAGGAGGACTGTGTGGCGTTTGAAGGCAAGCCGAGCGAGGTTGTTAAAGAAATAGCCGACTTTGTGTGGGACGGAGAGATTGAGGGACTTGCAATATCTATGGGCGGCATCTTTTTAACAAAGAGCGAGTTTATAGATAAATTTGCAGGACCGAAAATGAAAGGCGGTGCGGAATGAGAGAAATTATAAGATATGATACATCCACGGCAGAATGGTTTTTGAGCCGTGGAGATGTTCAAACAACCGTTTGCAGATGCGATACTTGCGGATTGTATTACAAACCTTCACTTGGTCACAAATGCAAAGTGAAAAAGAAAGGCGGTGGGGAATAATGTTTGATTTTGAAACACCATATCTTGATATGTATAGAACAAAACATTTCAAATTTGGCTCAAAGCCGACAGTTTTACATCAAAAGACTTGCCCTATATGTGATAGAAAACTTGTAAATGTTTATTATTCAAATCAACTTGAAAAATACATCTGCAAAAAGTGTATGGATAAACTTTTAGCAGAGAAAGGAAGATGGGAAGAATGGCGGAAATTATAGCACATAAATATGTCAAGACAAGAAAACCACATAATTGTTTTGGCTGTGCAAGGGAATTTCCAAAGGGTAGTATTTTGAACAGAGAAGCCATTGCAGATGGTGGAACTGTTTTTACTGCTTATCTGTGTCCCGATTGTGAAGATTATTTACATAGCAAAGATTATGAGGGCGATGAATTTTGTTATGGAGATTTGCGAGAAGCGATTGATATGAGAAAGGAAGATGAGGGGAAATGAAAGAAGTAACAGAAATATTGCGTTTATTGGCAAAAGCGATTGAACAGAACACAGTAAACACATATCAAGAACAAGGGAGTGCCGCCGCAGATGTTGTCTTTCGTATTTTGGAAGATGCAGAAAAGCGGATTGATGCGTTAGACCACCCAACCGAGAAAGGCGGTGGGGAGGAATGAGCAAAGACAGATTTGCGGTAACTTGTAACGGCAGAACATCATTTTATGCTTGTATGTGGGAAGACATAAGGCAATGCGCTATGGATTGCGGTTGGGCGGTTGCTTTACACGGCAGTCTTGTTTCGGATATGGATATTATGGCTATGCCGTGGGTGGAAAATGCCGTTTCGTTCAAAGAAGTGATTGATAGTATTTCAAAACTATTCAAAGACAATGATATGGCAAGTCAATATGTTATTACATACAACGAAAAACCCCATAATCGAGTTGTTGCGACAATTCCTATATTTGCTGATTTTTATCTTGATATATCTGCAATATTGAAAGGCGGTGCGGAATGAGTAATGTTTTTCAGTGTATAGGAGTTGCCGCTATTGGTGCTATCGTAGGAGCTTGTGTGGCTTGTTTAATCAACTTTATTGTAGAGATTTGGAGGAGGTAAGTGATATGGCACGATATATTGATGCGGATAAACTGATAGAGCATCTCAAAGATGAAATAAAGGCGTGTGAACCCGTGTTTGATGGCAGAGCAAATGGAAAAAGCGTTGCTTATGGAACTGAACTCGGTTTGAAGTCTGCTATATCCTTTGCGGAAACTCTTGACACCGCCGATGTCGCACCAAAGAGCGAGGTTGCGAGGGAGATTTTTGAGGAGATTAAAGGGCTTTATGTTACAAAGGTAATAAATGACGGAGAAGTCGTATATGACACAACCGAACGGTTTAGCGCCGTAAGAAAGAAATACACGGAGGAAAAATAAGAATGGAGATCAAGAAGATCATAAACTTTTGCAAGAAGAGAGGGGCGCTTTATCTCTTTGACGGGGATGGGTGTCAATTAAGAATCCAAATTTTTGATACATAAAAGGAGAAAAACAAAATGGAAAACAAGTATTACATCGTAAGAACAGACAGAGCCGGAGTATTTTTCGGCAAGATCAAAGAGAGAAGCCACGACGAAATCACAATGACCGACGTTCGCAAGATATGGTATTGGGATGGAGCTTGCGGCGTTGAACAGCTCGCAATGGACGGAACGACTAAACCGCGTGATTGCAAAATTACAGTTGTCGTTGACGAAATGACTATTGCAGACCCGATACAGATTATTCCTTGCACGGATAAGGCAACGGAGATCCTTTTGGGAGTAGCGGTATGGAAGAGATAAGCAAGGGGATTGAGAGATTTATGACCGTAAGCTCTGGCTCTGGCGATGGCTATGGCTATGGCTTAAAATCTTTTAACGGTCATAAGGTTTATTACATAGACAACGTTCCAACCGTTATCAATAAGGTGAGGGGTAATCTTGCAAAAGGTTATATCGTTAATGCCGATTTGACAACCGAAAATTGTTACGTCGCAAAGCACGAAAATCTCTTTGCACACGGCGCAACGGCCAAAGAAGCGGAAAAGGCATTGCAAGATAAGATTTTCGACAATATGGACGTTGACGAAAAGATCGAGGCATTTCTTGGGGAGTTTGATCTTGAAAGCAAATATCCTGCCAAGTCGTTTTACGAATGGCATCACAAGCTGACCGGCTCGTGTGAGTTTGGACGAAATGCGTTCGTAAAAAATCACGGCATAGACCTTGAAAAAGACGAATACACCGTCAAGGAATTCATTGAGCTTACAAAGGGAGATTTTGGCGGAGAGGTAATAAAGCAATTAGAAGAAAGGATAGCTGAGTAACAGATGAACAAGGGCGCTATCGGGTCGAGTGAGGATCTTGAGCAGGAGGCGGTGATAGAGTGGTGTGATCTCAAGCGCATTCCTGTCGTACATATTCCTAACGAGGGCAAGCGGAGTGCGGCTTATGCGGCGCGGCTTAAGCGGATGGGGCTCAGACCCGGCTTTCCCGATCTCTTTATTCCTTTGGCGAGAGGGAATTATCACGGTTTATTTATCGAAATGAAATACGGTGGGGGACGCTTGAGCGCGGATCAGAAATTCTGGCTTGAGCTTCTCTGTCGAGAGGGATACCGCGCGGTCGTTTGCCGTGGCTTCGATGCGGCTATTAAGGAAATAACGGCGTATATGCGGCTGAGCTCGATGCTCGGCAGTGAAGAGTGAAGAGTGAAGAGTGAAGAGGTAATGTAGAAAACCGCCGAGGCGGGTTTCCTCCACACTTATTCAACTCGAACGGACCGTCGGGGACGCCGGTCCCTACAATCAACTTAATTTAGGGGGTAAAATGGAATATTACGGTTTTGCTATTCAACGATTAAAGGATTATGATTTCAGAAAGGGCTCGATTCCAACCATCAAGCTGCAGATCGAGACTCTTGAGGCGCAATATCTTGCAATTAAGTCGCCTCAATTTGACGGTATGCCGAGAGGGAGCGGGGAGAAAAACGAAAATATGCTGATCGAGAACATTGCAAAGCGGGACGAGCTTCGCTTTAATCTCGACATTGCCGAGAGGGAGGTTCTTATCACCGAAAAGGCGCTTTCCGCTTTATCCGATGACGAGAAGGTCATTCTTGAGCTTTTTTACATATCCCGTCCATACAATCACATTCAAAAGCTTATGGACAAGCTTCACGTCAGCCAATCCGAGCTCTTTCGGCGCAAGGATCTTGCCCTCCGCAAATTCACTATGGCGGCTTACGGGATCGTTGAAATATGATCTTGGGAATTTTTCGGGAATTTTTTTGCCGTTTTCTGTGTTACGATATATCATAGAAAGTTATCACAAAGCACTTGCTGTGTTCGGCAGGTGCTTTTTGATTTGAAAGCGAAGCACCTGCGGCCGTGTGCTGCCGTCAAATACCTTTCCTTGGGGGCGTTTATTTGATATTCGCCTAAGGTGTGAGCGAAGCGCCTGAAAACAGTTTAGGAGCATTCAAAAATCCAATTAGACAAACGCTGCCGCGGGGCCTTTTGAGCTCTGTGGCTCAACAGTAGTTGGCTCATCTGCTGAAGGATTCTACAAAGGATTTCTGTTTTCGGGCATATTTTAAGTTATTTAAGGGGGTGAGAGAGTGAAGGACAAGCTTACCGAAAAGCAGGAGAGATTCGTACAGAATTTGATCAAGGGAATGAGTCAGGTCGAGGCGTACAGGCAGGTATACAGCACCAAAAATATGAGCGACAACGCCTGTTATCGAGAGGCATCTGTACTTTCGAAAAACCCAAAGGTTTCCCAAAGGTACAAGGAGCTCGCGCAGAAGACCGAAAACGCGGTTATTTTGACCGCGCAGGAGCGTCTTGAATGGCTTTCCCGTGTTATTCGCGGAGAGGATGATTCCACAAGCGACAAGCTAAAGGCGATCGACCTTATGAACAAGATGCAGGGCGAATATTCTCAGACTCAGAGAGTGGTTGCGAGCGTTGCCTACGAGGACCACTTAAAGAAGGTTGTTGATGAGGATGAATATTAACACCAAAAAATACATTGAGGAGTACATCAAGATCCGCAATAAAGAGGGTAAGATCGTTGATTTCAAGCTCAACGCTCCGCAAATGCGGCTTTACAACATTATTAAGGAGCAAAAGCAGGCGAAAAAGCCGGTAAGGGTCATTATTCTTAAGGCGCGTCAGATGGGCTTCAGCACTCTGACCGAGAGCATTCTTTTCAAAGACACGGTTACGAAGTTTAACCGCCGCACCGGAATTATAACCCACAAGGCGACCGCTACCGCAAACCTTTTCAATATGTCAAAGCTTATGCTTGACGAGCTTCCGACAGAGCTTAAGCCCTGCATTAAAAAGAGCAACGCGCAGGAGCTTGTTTTCGACAACGACATCGGCTCGGGTCTGCGCAGCAAGATCAAGTGTATGACTGCCGGCACCAAGGGTGTCGGACGATCCGACACCTTCGACAATCTCCATCTATCAGAGCTTGCCTTTTGGGAGGGCGACGTTACTGCTACTCTGACAGGTCTTTTACAGGGCGTTCCGAATCTGCCCGACACGATGATCATCATTGAAAGCACCGCCAACGGCTACGAGAAATTTAAGGAGCTTTGGGACAGGGCTGTTAACGGTGAAAACGATTTTATTCCTTTATTCGTTGCCTGGTATGAGCTGGACGAATACTCTATGCCGTACAGCGGCTTCAAGCTCACCGACGAGGAAGAAAAGCTAAAGGAGCTATACAACCTCACACTCGATCAATTAGAGTGGCGGCGTTGGTGCATCCGAAACAACTGCCAGGGCGACGTTGAGCAATTCCGCCAGGAATATCCATCCTGTCCCGAGGAAGCGTTTATCAGCACCGGCCGTTGTATTTTTGACAAGGAAAAGATCATTGAACGCTTGCGGCATTTGCCAAAGCCGATCAAGCAGGGATATTTCGTTTACGACGAGGAGGCGGCGAGCCACAACGTTATGAAGGATATTCGCTTTATCAACGACCCGAAGGGCTGTATCAAGATGTTTAAGCTCCCCAATATGCCTCAATTTACCAAGTATGCATTGGGCGGAGACACGGCGGGCGAGACCTTGGGCGACTTCTTCTCATCCGACGTTGTTGACGCAAAAACGCTTGAGCAGGTGGCGACGCTGACTTTGCAGACCGATGAGGACCTTTACGCAAAGCAGATGTTTTGTCTCGGTATGTATTACAACTCAGCTCTGATCGCCATTGAGACCAATTTCTCGACCTTCCCGCAAAAGAAGCTTCAGGAGCTTGGTTATCCTTGCTTCTACGTTCGCGAGGTGGTTGACGATTACAGGCACAAGACTACAAAGCAATTCGGCTTTAACACCAATCGAAAAACAAAGCCGCTTATCCTATCGGGTCTTGTCGAGCTTGTGAGAGATTTTACCGACATCTTCAACGATGAGCGGACTCTTCGTGAGATGCTTACGATGGTCAAAAGAGAGGACGGCAGTCAAGCCGCCGAGGACGGCTTTCACGACGACAAGGTTATGTCGATCGCGATCACTCATCACGCAGTCGGTCAGGTCTCGCTAACCGATGACGTTATGGAGATGCCCGAGCGCACCTTCTTCGGCCGCAGTCGGTACGAGAGCTCGCAAAGCGACTTTGGCGAAACGATCTCGATCGTGTAAGGGAAAGGAGAAAATATGAACTTAATTACGCTTACGATTTTCGGCATTTTTAATCTGCTTTGCTTTATTATTGGCGCGAGGGTCGGTCAAAAGGCGGTCAAGGGGGAGAGCATTGAGCTTCCGAATCCCTTGGAAAGCTTAAATCCTATGACGCACATACGAAAGCATCAAGAGAAAAAAGCTGATTTAGCCGAGCAGGAACGGCTCAGGACCGTTCTTGAAAATATTGAAAATTACAATGGGACCGGGTACGGTCAAAAGGACGTGAGGTGAAATAATTGAATTTTGATGAGATCAAGGACACAGAGGTATGGCGGCTGTTTGAAAAGGGGCGCGATTACCACCGCCGGACAAGCATTTACTCGGACACCGACCGAAATTACCGCTTTTACAACGGTAACCAATGGGAAGGAGCTAAATTCGGCGACGTTGAGCCGGTACAGAAGAATTTTATAAAGCCCATCGTAAAGTACAAGATCGCGGTTATTCACGACAACCTTTATGCGATTATTTTTTCATCTCAGAACTACGAATCCCCTTCCTTCAGAAGCGAGGCCGAGCGTTATTGCTCGATCCTTAACGGATATGCAGCGAAGGTCTGGGAGCGTCAGAAGATGGATTTTAAGGGCAGGCGATTGACAAAGGATGCCGCCATCAACGACGAGGGAATTATATACGTCGATTTCGACAAGGAAAATATGATGCCTGTTTGCGAGGTCATTAAAAAGAACGACATCTATTACGGCAACGAAAACGACGACGACATTCAAAGCCAGCCCTACATACTCCTTCGAAAGCGTATGCCTGTTTACAATGCCCGCGAGTTTGCTCTTGCAAACGGGCTTTCAAAAAATAAGCTTGATATGATCATCGGCGACAACGACACCTTCGAGGAGTCGGGCGACGCGGCAAAGCTTGAAAAGGACGATATGGTTACCATCGTTTACAAGATGTATAAAAAGGACGGAACCGTTCACTTTTCAATTTCAACCCGATATGCCGATATATGCAAGGACGTTGACCTTGGCATTGCGCTTTATCCTGTCGCTCACTTTAACTGGGAAGAGAAAGAGGGCTCGGCGCGCGGTGAGGGAGAGGTCAGATACCACATTCCGACGCAGATCGAGGTAAACCGCATTGAGATGCGCCGTATTATCACCGTTAAGCAGCAGGCGTATCCGCTTAAGGTAGTCGACACTTCAAGGATCAGTAATCCCGGAGCGCTCAACACCGTCGGCGGAATTATCAAGACTAACGGTAATATGCCCGTCGATGACGTCAACAAGATCGTCGGTATTTTGCGTCCCGCACAGATGTCGGCAGACGTAAAGCAGCTTCAGGACGATCTTATCAATATGACGAGAGATCTTGCCGGCGCGGGCGATTCCGCAACCGGCTCGATAAATCCCGAAGCCGCTTCGGGACGCGCTATTCTCGCCGTTCAGCAGGCGTCTCAAGCTCCTATGACCGAGCAAAAGGAAAGCTATAAGAATTTCCTTGAGGATCTTGCGAGCATTTGGCTTGAATACATTATCGTTCACTCGGTTGACGGTATTCAGATGGAAGAAAAGGTTCCTGATCCTACGACGGGAGAGGAAGCCGTCAGAATGGTTATGGTGCCCCAGTCGATGTTAAAGCGTCTTCAGGCATCGATCAAGATCGACGTAACGCCAAAGGGGGTTTACGACCGCTTCGCGCAGGAGCAGACAATCGAAAATCTTTTGCTCAAGGGCTTTCTGAATCCCGAAAAGCTGTCCGAGCTTGAGGGCTACGTTGAGACCCTTGACGACGATTCGGTCGCTCCCAAGCCAAAGCTTTTGGCATTTATAAAGCGCGCCAAGGAAAGACAGGCGCGGATCGCTCAGATGGAAGCAAAGAACCAAGCAATGATGCAGCGCGCCCAGCGCTTCTTTATGGAAGATCCCAACGATCAGGCCGCAGAGATCGCAAGCGCGCAGGCGGCGCTGTCAAATCCGAGTGCTATGGCTCGGTAAGGGCCTTAACATACCGACCAAACATTTATTGTCGTAAAACTGTATGGAATTTTGGTGAAACAAACACCGTTAAAAAATGGGAAGGAGTTTTCTATGTTTGAAAACGATGAGATCGTAGTTAACGAAGCTACGGAGAAAGAAGCTGTTGAAAATACAGCAGATCAGGCGAAAGCCGAGGAAGTCATTGAGACAAAGCCCGCGGCAAAGGTATTCACACAGGACGAGGTGAACGAGATCGTTAAAAAACGCAATGCCCGCACCGAAAAGAATATCCGCCGTGAGTATGAAAAAAAGTACGGAGAGCTTGAAGAGGTTCTCCGCGCAGGAAGCGGCGCTCAAACCGTTGAGGAAATGACCTCGATGTTTAAGGGCCACTACGAAAGCAAGGGCGTTAAATTCCAAGAGAAGCCGCAGTATTCCGACAAGGAGATCGCGGCGCTTGCCTCATCCGATGCAAGCGAGATCATCGATTCCGGATACGATGAGGTCGTTGAAGAGGTAAACCGACTCGCGAAGATCGGTCTTGCAAATATGACCGCGCGCGAGAAAGCCACCTTTAAGGTTCTGGCTGAGCACAGGCAGTCGGTCGAAAGAGAGCAGAAGCGCACGAGCGAGCTCTCCGAGATCAACGCAAATCCCGATATCTTCAACAGCGCGGAATACAAGGAATATCGCGGATTATATAACCCCAACGTTTCCGAAAAGGTTATTTACGGTAACTTTATGAAGGAAAGACCAAAAAAAGAAATTCAAACTATGGGAAGTATGAAAAACAATGCGCAGGACGGCGGTATAAAGGAATTTTACACACCTGAGGAAGCAAAAAAGTTTACTCAGGCGGAGATAAACAGCAATCCTGCGCTCGTAGAGGCGATAGAAAGGTCTATGAGAAAATGGAAATAATGCTTCCCGCGCCACTACACGGCAGAAAGGAAAATAATTATGTCAGTATCAAATTTTATCCCTACAATATGGTCAAAGAAGTTTCTTGATGAGCTTGAGCTTGATTGTAAGCTCGTTGAAAACTGTTGGAGAGAGTACGAGGGCGATGCAACTCATGCGGGCTCTGTTAAGATCCTCGGCATCGGCGACGTAACGGTTGGCGACTACAAAAAGCAGGACATCGATATTCAGGAGGTCGGCGACAACGGGCAGATCCTCACGATCGATCAGGCAAAGTATTTTGCGTTCGTATTCGATGACGTGGACAAGGCACAGTCGGTTCCCGGTCTTATGGAGGGCACAAGAAAAGAAGGCATCCATCAGCTTGCGGTAGCTCGCGATGCTTTCGTTGCAAATCTTATCAAGGGCGGTGCAAACCAGACCGTAGCGACAGATCTCACCGAGGATGCGGTCAAGGCGGCGATCGACGAGGCGCTCGTGAAGCTCAAGGAGCGTAACTGCTCCGAGGATATGGTGATCGAGCTTACGCCTGCGGCTGCAATGGCGTTCCTTAACTCGCTTACCATCAAGTCCACCGACAACCCTGAGTATATCAAGAAGGGTGTGATCGGATATTATCACGGCTGCAAGGTAATCGAGTCCAACGGTCTTGCAAAGGATTCTACACACGCATATTGCGCTATCCGTGCAAAGAAGGCGATCGCATTCGTGGGTCAGCTTGAAAAGCTTCAGGCAATGCCTATGGAGAGACGCTTCGGCGATCTCATCAAGGGTCTTGACGTTTACGGCGGTAAGATCATCGACGACGACAGACTTGAGGTCGTTAAGATTCCTGTAAATAAGGCATCGTAATTTTTTAAGCGGCAACATAAGCTTCGAGGGGAATGTATGACATTCCCCTCTTTTCTTGAATATAAGAGTAGATCTTATGTTGAGGAAAAGAAGAAAGGAAGGAAATTTATGCAGTACAAGAAATTTATAAGACAGCCGAGCATCGACATGATCGCCGGCATCGTAGTTGACAAGGACACCGATCTGACGTACGAGAACGATGCGGTTAAACAGAGTATCAAGAATTTGATTTTGCATTCGATAATGGTTATCAAGGGCGATAGCTACGAAAGTATATACGATACAACGATACACTTGGAAGAAGGCGACGTGCTTGTCTTTGATGAAGGCGGCAGAGGTTACATAAAACCCGTAGAACGTTTCGTTACGGTTGACGAAGCAATAGAAGAGCTCAAGTGCGTTCTTGAGTGTACAAAGGGGTGATCAAATGTTTCAGATAAATGATGATTTATCTATTTACGTAACGAGGGGGGACGCGGGTGTTATAACGGTTGAGGCATTTGTTGGCGATGGCGACGATGCCTCCCCTTACAGATTTCAGCCCGGGGACGTTTTACGGCTCAAGGTATTCGGCAAAAAGGACTGCGACAACGTCGTACTTCAAAAGGACGTTGGCGTTACGGAAGAAGCCGACAGCGTCGACATTGCGCTTACCGAGCAGGACACAAGGATCGGCGGCACCATCAACAAGCCGCTTGATTATTGGTACGAGGTCGAGCTTAACCCCGACAGCGATCCGCAGACCATCATTTGCTATGACGAGGAGAACGGGGCGAAGATCTTTCGTCTTTATCCCGAGGGGCGAGAGCTTGAGGGCGAGCTTCCTTCTCCTGAGGATGTTCCGATCGTCGACAGCGCGCTTGATATGACGTCTATGCGTCCTATTCAAAATCAGGCGGTGGCGAGGGAGATCGTTAAGCTGCAGGCGTCGAGCAAATATCACGATGAGAGCATTACTGAGTTTAATGAACGTCTGCGGGCGATCGAGTCCGCGCTTAATATAACTTCGTGAGGTGATATTTATGAACGGTAGATTGAGATCAAGCGGTGTGATCCGCGGCAGAGTGATCTTAAGAGGGGGGAGCGGCGACGGAAAATCGGCATACGATTTAGCGGTTCAGGAGGGCTTTGAGGGAACTCTTGAGGATTGGCTTACCTCTCTTCACGTTGAGGACCTTGACGCAGAGCTTGACGGGCAGGGCGAGGCGGTAGAGGCACTCGAAAACTACGTTGACGAGCTTGCAAATACCTCCGCCACCTATCGGGAGTTACCCGACGGAACGCCCAACAGAGATAAAATTTCGTCGCATACAGATGTTATCAATGCAACGAAGGACAAGCTTGTCGGCTTTATTGATGATCTGCCTAACAACCCGATGTTTAAGCCGAAGCTTGTTCCGTTGGTCATTTCACCGCCCACCGAGCTTGGAGAGCGTCGCTATATTGCCGGCGAGGGAGTTTATAAAAATTATGACGGCTTTAGCTCGGTCGTGGCAGAGTCGCCGTCCGAAGAATTGACGATCACCGAGAACACCGACGGAAAGATCAACGTGTTAAACGTTGCAAAGCTGACGGTTAACGTACCGACCTACATAAAGGTGTCTTCCGAGGAGGAATTGCTTTCAACAGAAGCCCCGGACGGCACGATCGCGATTATAGAGGGGTGATTGAATGGCGGCACCGAGGCAGGACAGGGCGGCGGCGAGAACGGTTACCGACCTTGAGCGCAAGTATAATTTCAGCAAGCTTCTGAGAGCTTTTGAAAAGCTCAGCGAGGCGCCGCCGCTGAAATATGACGCACAGACGGGAGACCTTTATTGGGAAGGAGACGGCGAGCACTTTGTTATCGGAAACATCAGAGGCCCCAAAGGCGAAAAGGGCGATCCCGGCGGTGTATTTGCCGATCTTACGCCCGAGGAAAAGGAGTCTATAAAAGGCGAGACGGGCGAAAAGGGCGAAAAAGGGGATAAGGGCGACACCGGCGAGCGGGGTCCTCAGGGCGAAACGGGAGAAAAAGGAGAAAAGGGCGATGCGGGGCCGCAAGGACCTCAGGGGCCGAAGGGCGCTGACGGAACCGTTTCCTTTGACGAGCTGACCGATGAGCAGATGCAATACCTTATAGATCAGGTCGTCGGTCTGCTTCCGACGTATAAGGGAGTTTATTCGGTAACTCCCACGGCGTTTGCTTCACAGACGTTAGCGACCGAAAGCAAAATAATGCTCGGAGACGTTGTCGTCTCCGAAATTCCATACTACAAAACAACAAACTTACAAGGCGGTATAACCGCAAATATCGGAGGATAAAATTATGGCAAAAATCAGTAAAGTTATATATGGCGGCGATGTGCTTATCGACCTTACGGGCGACTCGGTAACCCCCGAAAAGCTGCTTGAGGGCACGACCGCGCACGGAAAGGACGGCGAGCCCATTACGGGTACTTGTACCTATGACGCGGACACCGGGGACGGAACGGTTGCGGAAGCCGAGATCCTTGAGGGCAAGATCGCATACGCAAGAGGCAACAGGATTACCGGAACGATGCCCAACAGGGGCGGTTGGGGAGCGTTTATTCCCAATATTAAGGTTACCGATATTCGAACAGCCGCAGTTAGCATCCCGCAGGGCTATCACGACGGCAGCGGCACTGTAAATCTTGATCCCGACGATCTTATGGTGCTGATACCCGCAAACATTCGTGAGGGCGTTACGATCCTCGGTATTTTGGGTACGATGAGCGGCTCTGAGGACCTTAAGGCGCAGAGCAAGACCGTAACGCCTGCGAAAACCTCACAAAAGGTAATTCCCGATACGGGCTACACACATCTTTCTGAGGTAACCGTAAACGCAATTCCTTATACTTCGACGCAGAACTCGGCGGGCGGACTTACCGTAACCATTCTTTAAGGCGGTGAGCTTATGGCCGGAATAAGTAAGATAGTATATGGCGGCGAGACGCTCATCGACCTCACGGGCGACGACGTAACCCCCGAAAAGCTGCTTGAGGGCACGACCGCGCACGGAAAGGACGGCGACAAGATCACGGGGACGATCCCGAGTAAATCGGCGCAGACGTATACGCCGTCAACAGTCAATCAAACAATTTCAAGCGGCACATATCTCTCGGGCACACAGACTATTAAGGGAGACAGCAATCTTGTTGCTTCTAATATCAAGAAGGGCGTGTCTATCTTCAGTGTTTCGGGTACATATGAGGGTTCTGGCGGTGGAAGCACAGGTGGTGAAACGGTTACGGGTACGTTGTCTTTTGCGTCGTTATCGGGAACAGTAGAATACCAAAGCCCAAGCGGACTCGCAACGATTGACTTTGTCAGCGGGGACTCGCTTGATATAACCGTTGTCGTTGGGTCAACGCTTACAGTGTGGTTTGATATGGCAGCTATGGGAGGTTTTTGCGAGGGCTACAATATGACACAGTACGAATTACATTGGAATTCTAATAAGACTGCTTTTATGCTTATTGTACCGAACGAAAACTTCTATTGTTCGGCAACGCGTTAACGAGGTGATAATATGAGATATTTTAAGATTTTAGATAAAGACGAAAATATTTGTGGCTTTGGAAAAAACGACAGTATCGGTATTGAGATAACCGAGGAGGAGTACAATGCAGCGATGAAGCCGATCATCGAGGCGAGGGAAAAGCGGCAAGCGGAGATCAAGGAAGCGCTTGATTTGCGAGAAGCGGTTTTAGCCGCAGAATTTACGCTTGCAAGTAAGCCGACCAATTTGCCGAGCCGCGCGGGGTTTGTGTACAAGCCGCTGCTTGATCTTAAGGGTAAATCTATGAGTTGGCAAGAGGTTGAAGACCCCAACGCGCGAGGAACAAAGGGCAATCCGTTCGGCTGGATGCCGAATATGAAGGTCTACGCCAACCATTGTTACAAGCACAAGGATGAAATATGCACTTGCATAAAGAGCGGTACGCCGAAGGAATTTACAAAAGAATATTTTGAGGTGATGTAAGGAATGCGATTTACAAAAGGAAAAACGATAAGAGCAGGAATTTACGAGCTGATAGATAGTCCGACGAAGTTTGGGAATCCGCCTGAAGAGGTAACTTGTCAATTAAACTTTAAGCTAAACTTTAAGCTAAACGAAAAAAAATACTCAGCCTCTTGCACCGTAATAGAAATATGGTATGAGACAGGCAATTATCCCCGATGGCATATATCTTGTCAAAGCGGTGTGTCCTGGCTAATATATAGTTTTGAGAGCGAAACTCAAAATAGTAGTGATTTTTGTAAACCATACAGGTCGGAAGCAACAATAAGCATAGAAACCGATCAGACAGTTGACAACAAAGCATTTATAGAGTGGTTTGGCGAAAACTTCAGGTTTGTTGGATTTATTCAAAACACGGTTAACACAAGTCCGATGTACGAGAGAGAGAATGGCACTTGGAGGCGGCGTACAGCTTATAAAATGGATGACGGATATTGGCTAAAGATAAGTACATCCGAGTAAATTAAAAAGGAGAAAGCAATGGAAGTAAAGCTATTACTTGCCACAAAGAAGCTGGTTCGGCTTCCCGAGACGCTTGTGGCGGGTCAAAATATTGTGATCGCGCTTGAGTCGAGCATTTATGATTTAGGTATGCTCGGCGTGGCGATCACCAACGGGACAAGAACAGAGACCCGCGTGCTTGAGGGGGAAAACCGAATCGATATTTCCTCCTTCTGCGACAGGGCCTGCAAAATCGATATAAAGGTCGAGCTGATAATCAAGGGGCGGGTCGCGAAGGAATGGCGGCTTGAGCCGATCGTTGTCAGGGAGATCGACGGCGAATTTGAGCCCATACCTCAGATAGCCGACTTTGAGAGACGGATATCCCGTATGGAAGGCATTATCGTTGAATTCAGCGACACACTTAAAAATTTACTGTAAGAAAGGGTTATTAAAATGAAAAAAATCAAGCTTTTAGTGTTGTTTATGGTTATTGCCATATTCTTTAGCCATACCGTAGGCGCGACGGGCGAGGAAATCGTTATCCCATCCGTTACGGAAGGGGAAGCTATTGAAGAGAATCCTTCAATCGAGGAAAATCCTTCAATAGAAGAAAATCCTTCAATAGAGGAAAATCCGCCTATTGAGGAAGCTCCTCCCGTTGAGGAGAATCCGCCTATTGAAGAGAATCCTCCCGTTGAGACTCCGCCTGTCGAGGAGCTTCCCGACAACGTAGTCGAGCTTCCCGACAATCTGACTGCAGAGGATATCGAGGAATTCTGGAATTCGTTTAAGGAAATGGTTTCAAAGGTTTCGGTCTGGATCACGGCTCTGCTTTCGGGCTCGGGCGTTGCTATCGTCGCATTCATTATCAAATGGGGCATCGGCAAGATATTCGATCTTATTGCTGCAAACGCTCACAAGTCGGACGCAAAGCTTGAGGACAAGCTTCTTGCCAACCGTCAGGAAATTCTTGACGCTCTCGACGGTTACGTAAAGACGCTTACAGAATCGGTCGGGACTCTGGCGGACAAGGTCAACAACACTATTAAGAACGAAGAAAAGATGTTTGAGGTGCTTTCTGTATTCATCAACAACTCCAACGAGCCCGCTTCCTCAAAGGCCGAAATGAACGAGATGCTTCTCGGTATAAAAAAATACGAGGGCGAGCTTGCCGAGGTATTAAAGCAGGCCCAGGACAACATCGAAAAGGTCAAGAGCGAAAAGCTCGCGCTTTCCGAGCCGACTCCCGAGCTTGACAAATTGGTTGAGGAAAAGTCGTCGTATATGAAATTGGGGTGATCCTATGAAGAAATTAGCAGGATTATTTGAGTGGCTTGGGTTTATTATTCAATATCTTGCCCCCATTTTCCTTTTCTCGGACATTATCCCCTTTATCGTTCAAAATCCGAGCAAGTCGCTTACGGCTGTCGGATTGATATGTCTTGGTCTTGCGGCTCTTTTTGTTTGGAAAAAGCTCAAGGAAAAGATACTGCAGCTCCCGAAATCCTGGTGGAGAGCTTTGATGCTCTCTATTCCCTCATTACTTATTTGGTTCGGTATCTGGAAGCTTTTGGGCACGGCGAGCGAATTCATTATAAAGCTTGCAAGCTATTGGGGCAGCATACTTATATTTATCATCGTCGGCAGGGTATTCGTTATCATTTCCGAGATCCTTCATAACGTCGACGCCAATGGGGAAGGGAGCAAATAATGAGTAATCTGCACGATACATATCAGTCGGTCGCCGAAAGGTCGATGAAGACAACTAACAAGATGGTTACCTTCGTAAAGGACTTTATGCCCTTTCTATTACTTGCGCTTAATCTGATCGTTGTCGTTATCACAAAATTATTCAGGACACATCTTGAAAATCCCTTTACCGTCGACTTCTTCATTTCGCTTGCGACGAACATTTTTACTACGATGTTTTGCTATACCGTTTTTATCAGGTACGGCGAGCGAAGCGAAAAGGCGATCTCCTCGAGCTATCTTGACAATCTCGGCACTTGGGGAGAGCTGTCGGGGGTGGTGCGGCACAAATATTCGGACAGATTTGCGGCTTATTGCTTTGAGCAGATCGAGCTTGAGCGGCGCGAGATCAGATACTCCTATCTTCTCAATCACACGATGATCACCGTCGAGAGATACAAGAGAGAATTTGAGGGCTTATCCGCCGAAAAGCTTGATCTTTTGGTAAAGCAGGGGGTAATAACGAGATCCGAGGCGAAGTGGATCAAAAAGGCGAATATTATTCCGAAGGTCAGGCCCATTAAGCCAATGCTTATTTTATGCGGAGTACAGGCGAGCCATCTTAACGACGTGGGCCGCGAAGCTATGAGCCACACGACCGCCGCAATTCTTGCAAAGCCGATTATTCTGTTCTCGCTTACCGTCGTTATCACGATGATAAAGGGAACGTGGGCCGGTATTACGAGCGCGGCGGTAGTATTCGAGATCGTTTACTCTATTTTCTCGATTATCCTTTCGTCTATCGTCGGATATTCCTCGGGCGCAGCCGCCGCGGAAAAGGATATGGACAGGATCAAGGGAAGGATCTTCTTCCTTGAGAGATTCATAAGCAACGAATCAAGAATGGCGGCCGAACACAATCAAACACAAAGCAAAGGGGAATCTTCCGAGGTTTCCCTTTGATTTCTTACAGAGGAGTTAACTTATGATACTAAAAGAATTAAAGCAAAAGATTTTGACGCTTATTGAGGAATACAACCCCGAGAGCCCACTACTTACCGATGACGTTGACATTTCCGCAAAGCACAACGACATTATAAACCAGAATCTTTTTGAGATTGCGCGCATCAAGAAGCTTCCGAAATATTGCGAAATAGAGGTTAGCGCCGGGGAGACGATCGATTTCTCCGACATCGAAAAAGCTTGCGGCTACGAGGTCTATCAGGTCGGGCTTATCTGCGGTGTTACCTATTGTCCGAAGGCGAGCGGAACCGTTTTTAAGATGCTTCAAAGCGGCACCGCCGAGATCGACTGCTTCGTATATCCCGAAAGGATCACGGCAAAGACGAAGGATTCCTACGAGCTTGAGCTTTCAGCCGATGCTCTTGAGGTCCTTCCTTACGGCATTGCTGCCGATCTGCTTTTGATGGACAATTCGTCGGCAAACGGTAAATTTTTGCGCGACAGGTATGAAACGATGTTAAACAGACTTGACACGAGATATCAGATGCCCTCGGTATCTATAGAAGGCGGTGTGATGATCTAATGGCTAACACAGGCGCATCTGTTTTCAGAATGTACGGCGGCTTTCGCGGCGCCGACTTTCGCGGGGAGGAGGTCAATCTCACTCGCTCTCCCGATATGCTTAATATGTGGCGAAATTACAAAAAGCTCGATTCTATTGAAACGAGGCCCGGGCTTTTGAAGCTTTTCGAGGTTACTACGAAGAGCGAGGAGCAGATCTACCGCCTTCTGTTCTTCAAGGACAAGCTTTGTATGATCACAAATTTCGGCTTATACGCCGTGAAAAACGGTCAAATGCAATTAGTCCACGGCTCAAACGAGCATTATCCCATCAAATTCGCCTTTGAATACGGCGGAGTTCTGTATTTTGCCGACAAGGAGGAATATTACCAATTCGACGGCGACGACGTCGAGCCCGTGAAAAGATTTGTTCCCACGACCTCTATCGGAAGGACTCCGTCAGGGGGCGGCAAGACGCACGAGGACGTAAATCTTCTTTTACAGTCGCAGAGGATAAACACCTTTGTAGCAGACGGCGAAAGCGTTGATTATTTACTTGACGCTCAGAGCATTGACGGAGTCCTTGAGGTCGTGATCAACGGATACGTACAGGACGCATCGGCTTACTCGGTCGACACCGAGGCGGGCAAGGTTACCTTTAACGAAGCTCCGACAGCTCCGCTTACCGCGGGTCAGGACAACGTATCGATCAAATATGAGAAGCTGACCGACGCTAACGGGTTTTTATTTGACGATCCTATTCTTAAATGCACCATTGCTCAAGAGTTCGACAACCGTATTTTTGTAGGCGGAAATCCCGATTATCCCAACCGAATCTGGCACTCGAGCTTAAACGAGCCGACCTATTTTTCCGACCTTGACTATTACGACGAGGGAACCGATATGTCTCTCATCAAGGGACTTGTCCCCGGAAACAACGCTCTTTGGGTATTCCGTGAGCCGTCTGATACGAACACGAACGTTTTTTATCATACTCCCGCGTTGGACGACGAATACGGGAAGGTCTATCCTTCCTCACACTCGAGCATCTCGCTCGGCTGTATCGGGCAATCAATAAACTTTAACGACGACATCGTTTTCTTTAGCCAAAAGGGTATGGAGGGCATCAGCGGCGACATCACCACCGAGCAATTTGTAGCGCACAGAAGCTCTGTCGTTGACCGTCTTATGACGGCTAACGGCAAATACAGGGAGATGATACTTGTCGAATGGGAGGGCTATCTTCTCGTTATTATGGGACGCGAGGTCTATCTTGCCGATTCGCGCGCGATATTTCAAAATGAAAATCACGTTGAGTACGACTGGTATTATTGGCAATTTGATTCAGCCATTGTGAGCGCGGTCGTTCACGAGGGCGTGCTTTACGTAGGAACTGCCGACGGCGACGTTTGCTCGCTGACCGACAACGATCAAAAAAGAGCCATTCACAGCTATTGGACCACCCCGAAGGACAAATTTGGCGCCCCGCAAATGGTGAAAACCACAAACAAGCGCGGCTGTGTGGTCGAGGCCGCCGGCGACGTTTCGCTTTATGCAAAGGCAGAGGGGGGCGAATTTGAGCTTATCGGCGTCTATGCCGACGTCAAGGACCATTTCGTGCCCCGTATCAAGCGGAAAAAATTTAAGGACATTCAGCTTAAATTCGAATCCAACACAAGCTTTAGTTTAGAGACCGCCACCCTTGAGGTTATTATTGGCGGATACATAAAAAGGTAGGTAAGATATGGCAGATACAACAGATAGAATTCATATAGACGAAAACGACCCGAAGCTGCAAGGGATCGAAACCGATCGTAAGAATGAGATCGCCGACGTAACAAACACCTTCAACGGTCTGATATCCGAGAGGGATGCGCTTACGGGTCAGCAGATCGAGGCGGTCAAGCAAAACGAGCAGACGCAGATCAAAAATCAAAATGATCTGACCGATTTCACACTTGAGAAGATCGAGCAGGACAAGCAGCTTGCCGAAAAGGACTTTCAAAAGGAGCAATCCGCCGCCTACACTGATTTTCAAAAGGAAAGCAATCGGTTCGGTGTTAACGCCGAGAAAATGGCGCAGAACGGATTTTTTAGCTCCGGGTACAGCGAGTCCTCGCAGGTCGCGATGTATAACCAATATCAGAACCGCGTAGCCGTTGCAAGAGAAGGATTCAACAAGGCGGTCATGAACTACAACAATCAAATGACAGAGGCGCGGCTTCAGAACAACGTGCTTTTAGCCGAGATCACGAGCAAATCCCTTGAGGAACAGCTTATGATCGCTATGCAGGGCTTTCAGGACAAGAACCAGCTTCTCGGTCAGCTTATTTCTCAGAAAAACGCAATTAACCAGAGATACGACAGCTTGTGGCAGAGCACGTACAACAATATGCTCGAAGAGGCGCGTCTTAACGAAAGCGCGAATCAGTTTTACATTGCCGAGGCAAACGACATTGCGGCGCAGGCGAAAGCTGATGCGCAAGCGCTTTGCAAATCGCTGGCGGCGATCGGTAAAACGCCTAACGAGAAGCAGTTGGCGGCTGCCGGATATACTGTCGAGGATATTCAGCCCTTTATTGAGGAATACAACAATGATAAGACAGAGAAGGATAAAGAAAAGGATCAAACGGCCGCGGACGGAAAGATCGCGAAGCTGCTTTCTTTGGGTATCCCGCCCAAAGACGATCTGATAGCTAATTCCTCTTGGACGCCGGAAGAAATTGACGAAATACTTGAGAAGACAACAGTTGCTGGTTCCGCTTCTGATTCCGAGTGGACGGATTTTGACGGAAATCCCGTCGATACCGAGCCCGAAAGCTTTGACTATTCTCTCCTTAGCGATGCCTTTGGCTCTGTTTCCAATTATGAGGATTCTGCCGAAGCTCTTAATAAGCTCGGCTTGATAAAAGCTTACGTTGACGGCGAGACCGGCAAATTCAAGCTTAATTTCTCGGCTTGGGCATTGGTAGATGACGGCGGCACATACAGCGGCAAGCTTAATGACAATATGAAGGTCAAGAGCCCCGACGGTAAGATATATTCCATCAGCGAGCTTTACGACAAGTTTAAGGACGTAATGGGCACAAAAGCGGCGAAGGAATTGCTTGTTAAGCTTCAAGGTTATATGAAGAACCAAAATTCGTATACCGGCGGTAAGGATATGCCGACTACAGGCGCACTGCCTCCTTCATATGCTTCAAATGTTAAGGGCAATGCGCCAATAGAAAATGATAAGATTACCAACGGTTATCATACAACAAAGTAAGGAGGGCGCTATGGGAAATTACAGTGAATGGCTGAGAAAAAAACGACTTAAGGAAATGCAGGACAAGACGGACGACTCGCTTTTGCCCTTTGGCGCATATCAAAAAAAACAACGTGAAAGGCAGAATCAGGATCTCGCTCCTATGAGATCTCAGGGCCGCGCTCCTACATACGATATTGCTCCCGAGTCCAAGGAAAGAAGTTGGTTCGAGAAGGGCGCCTTTGAGGACGGTTATCAGTTTGGGGACTATTTTAAGACGATGCGTTCTACGGGCGCGGATCTGTTGGGGAACGTCGGCGCAGGATTGACTGAAATTGTTGAAGGAGTTGTAGATGCGGGTGCTTATCTTGTGGGGGGCACGGGCGCTTTATTCGGCGCAGATGATTTTTCGGACGACGTGAAGGACTTTATCAAAAAGGATATAATTCCCGCCGACAAGGTCGCCAATGGGCTGGCCGCCGTCCTTAATCCCATTGATTCGGTTTCGGATGCAATTATAAACGGCAAGGTCGACAACGATAAAAATTCCCTGTGGGGCGAAAAATCCGACTCGGTTGCACAGTCTGCCGGTCAGCTTTTAGGTCAGATCGGTCTGCAAACTGTGGGCGTTCCATGGTGGGTTACAAGCGCGGTTACAAGCTTTGGCAGTGCGGCTGAGGAAGCGTTCGCAAACGATGCGAGCTACCTTGAAGCCGGTATAAATTCGGTTATATCCGCCGGGGCGGAAATGCTGACCGAAAAGCTCTTTGCCGGCTCGGGATTGGGCGAAAAGGGGCTCATAAAGACCGATTGGCTGACAAGGGGTATATCAAATAAGGTTATGCAGACCTTGGCGAAATTCGGCGTAAATATGGCCACAGAGGGCGGCGAGGAGGTTGCGTCGAGCTTTATTCAGAATTTGGGTAAGGCGGTAACCTACAAAAGAGAGGAAGAGATCGACGAGATCCTGACCGACTCGGCTAAATTTTCATCTTTTATTGAAAGCACTGCAAATCAGTTGTTTGGAGACGAAGCAAAAGCGGAATACGGCGAAGCATTTTGGGGCGGCGTGGCGCTTGGCGGCGGCGTCAACGCGGGCAAGCTTGGTAACGCTCTCAAGTACAAGGTCGACTACGACACCGGATTCACGGCTTCGGAGCAAAAGGTGTTTGAAAAGGCATTGAACGACCGTATTGCTGAGGAGGAAAAGGGCGGCAAGAAGCTTTCGGCGAAGGAAAAGGCAAATATTGAGGAGGCGATAAAAACCAAGCTCAGAAAGGGATATTTCACTATCGACGAGATCGAGGACATTGTGGGGGGAGAAAGCTACAACTCTTACAAGGATTCGATCAAAAGGCAAACCGCCCTCAAGGAGCAGGAAAGCTCGCTTCGCGCGGAAATTGAAGCTCTATACAAGGAGCTTCCGCAGAAGAGGGACGGCGCGCGGTTGACGGCTGCCGAAAATGAGCTTAAGTCGGTATCGGACGAGCTTAAGCAAATCGACACCGATTCGCTTAAGAAAAAGGCGAGTGATGATATTCTGAACACGCTGAAGTCCGAGAGGCGCGGCGAGGGCTCTATGCTTCTTGAAAGCTATTCCGAGGTCGCGCGCAAGAGACAGAAGCTTTCGGTCGACACCTCCAAAATGGACGCAAAAAAAGCCGCTATTTACAAGCGGCATATGGAAAGCGACCTTTGGAACAACACGAACAGATCTCACGATTTTGTCGATCTGCTAGTAGAGCTTGAGGCAGAGAGGGGTATTAAGATCGACGGTATAGACACCGCGCGGCTCAGCGAGGCGGGCTTTACGGTCGAGGGCGCGACGGTGAACGGAGTAAAGACGAAGAACGGCGAGGTGCTTATAAATCTGCAGTCGTCAAAGTCGCTCAATTCGGTTTTGGGCCACGAAATCACCCACGTGCTTGAGGGAACCGAGGCGTACAAGGTGCTCAAGGATGCGGTCGTTAAGTATGCCAAGAGCAAGGGCGAGTACGACAAGCGACTCACAGATATTACCAAGCTTTACAAAAAAGCCGAAGGCGCGGATATTGACGCCGAGCTTACCGCCGACCTTGTCGGCGATTACCTCTTTACCGACGAGGGCTTTATAAAGAGCTTGACCGAGCACAAGAATCTTTTCCAAAGGATCTTTGACGAGGTCAAGTATCTCTGCAGCATTGCCGTCAAGGGCTCGAACGAGGAGAGCAAGCTTCTCAAGATCAAGCGCGCTTTTGAAAAGGCGCTTAGGGAAAGTGGGGAAGCAAAGGTGAGTGGGGAGAATATGGCGCAAATGTCGTTAACAGAAAACTCACAAGATTTGAAGAAAAAACAATTTGAGATTATTAAAAACACTAATCCTATGTGGGATGACTACCATGTTGGAATTCGATCCGCAGAAGATATTCGCACGTGGGATGATGTCTTGAAATTAGATGACGAGAGTGAAGGACAGTTTGTTTGGGGAGATTTTTCAAGAGAAGATGCTCTGCGAGCACTTGAGGAAAACTCGATTACAGTATACAGTTCATATCCGATAAAGAACGGCACCTTCGTTTCAACATCATATATTCAAGCCCGCGAATATGCCGGTGGAAGATCGGACAGTAAAGTGTATTCAAAGACGGTTACCTTGAACGACGTTGCATGGATAAACGGGGATGAAGGACAGTATGCGGCTCTGGATAAAGATATGAGCTTAAACATAGAAGAATCAAATAAAAGCGTTGACAATTATGCTGAAATAAGATATAATTCAAATATAAGATTTTTACATAAGAATTTTCCGCCGGAAAATGAAGTTTTAAGTGAAGCACACCGTCTCGCAACATGGTGGGCCCGAAGAGAAGACGTTAGCGCCGGAGATCGAACTTTAATTTCTATGAAGAATAGATGGTATGTAGTGGAGATGTTCGATGATGCGGAAAATTATTATCAAGTCGAGGGATGGATTAGAAAAGCCGATTATAACAAGGTTTTGGAGGATATAAAGAAGTATGGCAGAAGTGGGCGAATTAAATCAATACAGGGAAGCTTTGATTGGTATGATCAACTCAATAAATCAGGTGGTTCCTTTGAAGGAAGAGAATCAAGTCTTGATAGTTATAAGTCTAAACACGGAGAAGAAAATTCAAAAATGGTTCGAATGGCTTCGTCCGAGAATAAAGGGCGAGAACGATCTTCAAGCTACAGAAGCGGAGATAGTGAGAGCAGCGGTACACGTAGACAAGGGCCTAATATAAAATTTTCGCTCTCTGACGCGGTGGACGGCGATCTTGCGCCGATGGCAGAGGAGATAAAGTCGGTTGCAAACGAGCAAGCGACGGAGGATCCGGATATTTTATATTCGCTTTCTGATGAGAAAACAAGCAAACCTGTTGACAAATATAGCCAAAATCAGTATAATTTATTTGGTTGGGCGAGAGATATAGACGCTATCTCAAAAAATGAGCTTGATGATATGTATTCCAAAATACACGAGAAAGGATCTTTAACAAAGTTTCCTAAATCCTCAAAAGGAGAAGCTATCATTGAAGTCAATGACAGTCCACACACAACGCTCGGCACGGATAATGTTTTTGTTTTTGTAAAGGGATCAAAAAACGCGCCTGAAATTACGAGAGTTATTAGAGTAAACTTTTTTGACGAAGCATCAGTAGATGTTTTCAGAAAGGATATTTATGCAAACACAGACCATAGATCGCTTGAAGCTTATGCACGAGTTATGGGAGAGGAATTTGTCCTATACTACGATAGAAGCAGTAGTGCAAATTATGGAGAATACGCGAACAGAACGAGGACACAGCAAAGCGGAAGCGAAGGCAAAGGAAATACGCCTGTTAATAGAAACGGGGATCAGCGAAACGGAGCTTTTGAAGAAACTCGATCAAATGAAATAGCACCTGATAAGGCATCGTTAACAGACGGTGTCTTTTTTGATGGCAAAGACGGCGATAGCTATTCGCTCTCTGACGCGGTGGACGGCGATCTTGCGCCGATGGGGCGCTACGACGTGCGGGGTGATGACGTTGCTTACGTTGGGGACGATCTGGCACCGCTAAAGCCCGAATATTCGTCCGGTGGGGCACAATATTCGCTTTCGGGCGGTCCTGTGCTTGACGATGATCTTCCTTTGAGTGAGAAGTATAAGGAGGATCGTGATTTTGATAAGGCGGAGAGGGACGGAAGGGAAGTTGAAGCTCCGGGAGATATTTCTGTACACGAGAAGACCGAACAGAAAATGACCTTTAGCGAGAGGTTAGAAGCCAAGCTTCAAAACAGCAAGACCGAGCTTGAGAATCTCAAAAAGCAAAAGGAAGCGTCGAGGGAATCCTTTGACAAAAAGATCGCGGAGCTTCAAGCCGAGTATGACTCCAAGAAAAACAAGGACACGAAGGTGGCAAACAACCTTCTCAGCCGTATTGAGCGCTTGAAGCGACTCAGGGATGATATTGATTCTGATTACGGTAGCAGAATCTTAAAAGCTTCGGCGAGAGTTGACAAAGCTCAGGGAGAGCTTGATATTGCCGAGTCTTTGCCGAAAACGACGTCAAAGAAGAACGCATACGAGAGGGCTCTTGAGAACATTGAGAAAAAGTACGTTGAGGGCAAGAACACCGTAGTAACCGAGAGGGCGCAGGAGCTTTACGACGAGGTCAACGAGATGGAGAAGGGCAAGAGGGTATCGCCCCTTTTAAGCGATATTCTAAATCGACTTGACATCACCGACGAAAACAAAGCCGATTCCTACAGGAAGCTTCGCACCGCGCTGCTTAACGTGAGCCGAAAGCCGGGCGAAATGGTAAATACCAATCCCGCAAACGAAAACTTTGCTGTTGAGGCAATGGTAAGAGAGCGGATTGAGGACAGCATAACCAAAGAAGCCGAGAAGGCGAGAGAAAACGCTCAGAAAGAAGCTGAGAGGGTTCACCGTCGGGCGCTGCACGCAGACATTATTGACAGATTCAAGAAAAGATTTGAATCTGAGGGGAAGGATCTTGACGAGATCCTTAATACTGCAAAGAGAATGCACACCGTATCTATAAACGACAACACTCCTCAAAGAGTCAACGACAAGACCTTTGGATATGATGCAGGAGAGATCCTTAACGATCTGACCTTCAATCAGGTTGCAAGCAACGAATCCAATGCGGTAAGGTGGATGAACGCGCAGGTCGATATGCTCCGCAGACTCTCAAAGAGGTATAACATCAAGCCCGGATCGAAGGAAAGCGCCGCGGCTATGATGTACGGCGAAGGGTTCTTTGTCAACGAGCAGGGCGATTTTATCAAGTACGGCGACACCGAGCTTGCGATGGATTTTCCTGACGCAAAGGTTCAGGCGAATATTAAGTCTCTTGCAAATGATCCCGAGGTAAGACGGTTCTACGACGAAACTCTTAATGCAATCAACGAGTCAAGAGTGAGAAACGGATACCCCGAGATCCCCAGAAGAGAGAGCTATTTCTTGCACTTCAGAGCAATGACCGACACTTTCTCAAGGTTGGGTATTCCTTTTAATCCTATGGACATCAAGGCGAAAGATCTGCCGACCGATATCAACGGTATGACGGCTGACCTTAAGCCCGGTCAACCTTATTTTGCAAGCGCAAACAGGAGAATGGGCAACCGTACGACCTACGATCTGCTTGGCGGTATGGAGCGATATATGAATGCCGCTAAAGATCAGATATATCACATCGACGATATTCAAAATATAAGGGCGCTGAGAAACTACATTGCCGATCACTACGGGCAGGCGAACGGGCTTTCCGATCTGGATGCTCTGACTCCTGAAGAACAGGAAACGCGAATCCGTGAAGTATTCGACGGGCATCTTTCGGGGTACGCGAGATTTCTCAACGAGTACGCCAACAATCTTGCCGGAAAGACGGCTCTTATGGACCGAAGTGTTGAGGGCATGTTCGGCAGACGCGCTGTTCAAGCTCTCAAGACGTTTAATTCGCAGGTTGGAAAGAACATGGTCGGATTTAACGTATCCTCGGCAGGAACCAACTTTATATCTCTTACTCAGGCGGCTGCAAAGCTCCCGAAGGGCTGTTTTATAAAGGCATTTGCTCAGACCGTTGCAAACAAATTTAACAATGACGGATTCGTTGAACAGAACGACGCTCTGATCAGAAGAAAGGGCGCTGACAAATTCGCAAAGACTGCGTGGGAGAAGGTTTCCGACGTTGGATATTGGCTCATGAGCGCGGTTGACAATCTTTCCTCCGAGGTTATTGTAAGAGGTAAGTACAACGAGCTTATAAAGAATGGAATGGACAGCGACACTGCGCATAAGAAGGCGGGCGAGTGGGCGATGCGTCTGCTTGGCGACCGTTCCTTCGGTCAGCTGCCCATACAGTACAACTCTGCGACTATGGGTCTGTTTAACAAATTCCAGCTTGAAGTCCGAAACCAGCTTGACAGTATGATTTACGATACTATCCAAGAAAACAAGGCGACGTCCGATTCCAACACAAAAAAGGCGTTCAAGATCACAAAGACTCTGGCTGAGCTTGCGATCTTCCAGCATATGTTCGGAATGGCTTATGAAAGTATTGCCGGTTACAACCCTGCATTCGATATTATAAGCACCATTGCGACGTTATTCGGTTGGGATGACGACGAGGACGACGAGGACACGTTCATTCAAAATCTCGGACAAGCTACCGAGGAGTTGCTTGGAGATCTTCCTTATTCCAACCTTATTACCGATGGAGGTAGAATTCCTGTTGCAAATATTTTGCCCCTTAAGGAGCTCCTTTCCGGTCAGGACGATTACGGAAACGAAATATCTTACCCCGAGTTGATCGGCGACAAGGTGGGATATCTTCTTCCCGGTGGCTACGGTCAGATCAAAAAAACTATTCAGGGCCTTTCGATGTTCGATGACGATCTTCCGCTTGCCGGATCCTACACGGACAGTGGCAATCTTCGTTTCCCTGTGGAGGACACTCCGCTCAACAGGGCGCAGGCGGCGATATTCGGTCAATACGCCTCCAAAAATGCCCGCGAGTATTTCGACAACGATTTTGCGCCGATAAAGTCGACGCAGATCGACGATTTTATTGAGTCGGGCAAGGGCTACGTTGAGTATCAGAAGGACAAAAAGAAGAAGTCGGAAAGCTCAAAGGACAAGGACACCGGCAACGGCAGCACCGAGGACGTGAATTACGAGGATATTCTTGACGAGCTTAAGGGGATCCGGGCGAACACCAATATTTACGGCGAGAGCATCAAGAACAGCAAGATGCTCAAGACAGTCGCTTACCTCAACGAGCTTGATATTCCTTACGGTGAGAAGCTCATCCTTTACAAGCAGATGTTCCCGAAGGACCGCAAGTACGACGGCGCGATCTATGATTATCTCGTTTCCACCAACAACCCCGATATAGATGAAATTCTTGAGGATTTGGGGATAAGATGATTAAGAGGACTTGAAAAATTCCCCCTCCTATGATATACTTTGTATATCGGCAGGAGGGGCATATTATAATAAATTACAGCTTGGTCGGCCTGATGGCGAGATAGCTGCATCTATGAGATATTTGCATCAAACATATTCGTCCCC
>JAZOAA010000063.1:0-8016 GCA_045595265.1 Eubacteriales bacterium | reverse complement strand
GACTTCTCTGCTCTGAACACCGGACCGGTTTCAAAAATGCGCTCAAGGCCCGACGCCATCGCCATCTGCTTATAGAACTGGGGCGACTGTGCAAGATAAGCATTAGTGTCAAAATACTTTACCTCAAATACATCAGAGCCGGACTCGGATGCAGCGCCGATAAGCTTTGGGGTATGAATTTCAACAAAGTTGCGCTCGACGAGAAATTCACGCATGGCGTTAGTAAGAGTAGTCTGCATTCTGAGCATGAGATGGTTTTTATCTCTTCTGAGGTCGATCCAGCGGTAATCCATCTTAACGTCGATATCGGAGTCGTCCTTGATAGGAAGAGCGTCGGCAACAGACTCTACCTTCATGGAGGTGGGGTACATTTCCTTACCGCCCATTTTAACATATTCGCTGAGCACTACTTCACCCTCAAAGGTTACGACAGAGTGAATGGTGAGAGCATTAAGCATATCCTCAAACTCAGGGTGCTTTTCTTTTTCAATAGTTACCTGGAGCTTGCCTGTAATGTCCTTAACAACAATGAATGCCATTGTTCTCTTGTTACGAAAGTTTTCGACAAAGCCCTGCACACGGCATACGCCGGGGGTAACATCTTTAATATAAGTTCTTTCCATTTTTTTATATATCCTTTTTGTTTATTTAATCGTGTTAAGAAAATCTATCGAATCCTCAAGCCATCTCTGCGCCAGCGGCTCGGCAACGCGTGCCTCGTAATTTGCATAAGCGGTTGCGAGAGAGATTCCGTGACAGCCGTAAGGGTAAACGTGAATGGTAACGGGAACCCCCTTTTCAACATACTTTTCCGCAAGTCTAAGCGAGCCGATAACGGGAACGGTTTTATCCTTCGCGGTATGCCAGATAAACGCTGGAGGCGAGTTTTCATCAACGTTTTCTTCAAGCGAATATTTTCTACGAAGCTCCTCGGGAATCTTATCAAAGGGCATGCCCGTAAGATATTCGAATGAGCCTCTATGTGTGTCAGTCATAGCCGTTACAACCGGGTAAGATAACACAACGCCCTTGATTTTCAAGTCATCAGCGCTCACCCCGAGAGTGTCAAGCACGAGTTTGTCCCCGTAAAGCAGAGCGAGGCTTCCGGCAAGGTGTCCGCCCGCGGAAAAACCGACCGCAAAAATTCTGTCGGGATTTATAAAATATTTATCAGCATTAGCCTTTATATGAAGAACGGCGCGGCAAGCATCAAGGAGCTGTGTGGGATAAACATCCCCCTCCTCTGCCACTCTGTAATTCAAAACAAATGCATTGTAACCTCTGGCAGCATAAGCAAGGGCAACAAGCTCGCCCTCTCTGTCAGCGCAAACCACATGGTAACCTCCGCCGGGAATTACAAGCATTGCATCACGTCTTGCATTTCTGAACTCCGAGACGTATGCGTCAAGATAAGCGCGCTTATCATCGGATAGATAAATTCTTTCGCTCAACATAGCATCACTCCAACGTTATACTTATACACATCAATGTACTATTCTATTATACCATTTAATAGAGAAAAAAACAAGGTGTTTTTTACTTTTATTATTAAAAAAATGGACCGCCCGTTTGCTTCGCGGGCGGTCATACAAATTATATTTTCGTAAGCTTTACAAGATAGGTTGTGTAGATAGGAATGTCTAGATAAAGGGTAGCTTCAGAGGAGGTGAAAATCTCTTCTCTGATAGGCTCAAGGTTGTGGTTTTCGTCAATTATAAGTACCTCTGCCTTGATTTTTTCTCCCATATTTAACGGTATGTTGCAAAGTGATAACTTTGTTTTCTTACATTTTTCGGCATCGTCCGACTCGTTAAAGTAGGTGAGGAGAATGGCGGATTCTTTTTCACCGGTTGCCGCCGCGGAATAGAGATATTCATCGCACTCCGTCTTTACAGCTGTGCCAATATTGCGAAGCTTCGAGAAGGCGAGGAAGGTATAAAATGTCTTATGAGGGCGGTAGGTGTGAGTGTCCCAAAGTCCGCAGAAGGCCGAGGGTCTGCCCTCGTAGTACATCATCATATCAATCTTCTTATACTGGAGGGCACACATGACACCCGCTACAAAGGAAGAGCCTTTAAGTCCTTTTATCGTATCTATCGTATGTATAAACTTCTCGGCTTGCCAGCCTCTGACGTAGTTCCACTCATTATAATGGGTTTCAACGTCGCCGTATCCGTATTTTTCAAGCCAAGAGTTTGCTTTGTCTACCGATTCACAGAAATCTTCAACAGTCTTTCCGTAGCGGTGATATGAGATAAAATCGGGAGTTATTCCCGCATTCCTTATTGAAGAGAAGAACAACTCACAGAAATCCTCGTGCCAAACGGTTGCAATTGCGGGGCCGCCAATTTTAAGATGGGGGAATTTTTCTTTCAGATACTTAAATACTGTGATAAAAAATTCGCAGAATTCGGGCATTGTTCCCTGCCAGCAAGGGTAATCGGTGGGGGAGTTGGTGCAGTCAGGCTCGTTCCAAATTTCCCAATACTCGATGTCCATATAGTAGCCGTCAGCCCAGCCCTCTGTGTAGTGGCGAATTATATGCTCGCAAATTCTAGCCCACTTGAGATTATCCTTAGGCGGAATTGTGCCATAGCGATAGCCGTGCTCAATAGCCGCGCCGAGACGGTAATAAACCTTAGTGCCAACGGACTCAACGTTTTTAAGATATGCATCGGTTGGGCCGAAAACGTAGTTATCGGGGTTGTTTTCATCCGCATCAAAATCACGGAAAATCCTATGTACGTCAACAAGCCACTCACCTGTAAATGCGGTATCGTGAAGCCTTGCATACGGGATTTTGGCTTCTGCATATAACTCATGGTTTGAGGTTTTACGCACAGGGGAGCCTGCGGGACCGTTGTTGACGGCATTCATCGGTTTGATTTGACCGCATTCCCTACTAAAATCTACGGTGATTTGTGGCATTGCTATTCTCCTTTGCTACAAATGATGTCGCTGCATTTATTATAATATATCCACCTTTCAAAGTCAACAAGATTGGAAAAAAATCCACCAATATAGGCAAAAAATCCACAATAAGCATATAAAAAACGAGGTCGACTTTTTCAAGTCGACCTCGGGGAAAATTAATCTTCTTTTTTAATAATTACTTTAACTCTGACAAACTTTCCGCACTCTTCGCAGATAAACTTTCCGTCTACTGTATCACCATCGATGCCGGTAGATGTAAAAATAAGATTGTCCACAAGTGAGGAGATGCCTCCACCGTTTATGAGAGTAGTATAGTCAACACCGTTAAGGTAATGATTTCCCTTTGCCGTATTAGCAACGAAGGCTCTGTCTTTTCCATTGGAATCAACAAACTTTACCTCAACGACTCCAACCTGGCAACAGGTTGCCTTGGTTAAAACCTTGAGAGAAGTGGGAACTATGTTCTCGTGTTTTTCCTTAGTACCGCACACCTTGCAGGTTGCAACAAGCTCAAATACTCCATTAACGTCCGTGAGCTGAGCGTCGAAATCGTGTCCGAGAGGAGAAAGCTCGCCCTCAAGCTCGTAGTCACAGTACTCACAGCTTGTAACCTCTTTACCAGGCTCAACGCAATTAGGCTCGTCCGTGGTAGTAGTAACAAGCTTGTGCGCCTTGTAAACTTTAGCGTTTACAACTTCTTTGCACTCACTGCAGGTATATTTACCTATGTACTCACGCTCGCACAAGGAATCGGTTTCGCCGTCTGCGAGTATAAGCGATATATCACCGGAAAGGACAAGACTGTAATCGAAGAAGCCATCCTTCATAAGCTTGTCAACGGTCGTACCCTTTATAGAATGTTCAGCCTTAGACAAGGAAACAGTAACCTCTACGGTAGTACCGTCTTCCATCGTGTATGAATACGTCATCGAGCCTTCTTCACTACAAGTGGGTGCTTTCGTTTTACTGTTATCAAGCGTAGCAGAGACGCCTGTGATAACCGTTAACTCTTCGCAGTAAGTACACTTACCGGTAAGAACAAAGAGCGACTCTGCATTTATAGTAAGTGACCACTTGTTATTACAAGGAACAATGGGAATAGCAACGTCCTTTGTACCGTTACAGCCGGACTCGGTGCAGGTGTAATGCATATTTCCTTCTGCCTGGCAGGTGGGGGACTTGGTAACTGTGCCGGCATCCCACGAATGATCGCGGTAAACGTAAATCGGCACTCTTGACGGTTCTTCTTCGCTGCCACAGGTTTCGCAAATATAATACGCTATCACGGGTTCATCACCGCAGACAAAGCTATCATCCTCGAAACCAAGAATATTCGGAACTGTATGACTAAATACAGGGAAGTTAAACTGCAGGTTGAGATTATGATCGGTTATCTCAAAGGTTGATGCACGCACACCGTTCAAGAAGTGACCGTCTGCAATCACAATATCAAGAGAAACCGTCATCGTAGAATCCTTATAAGTATATCTGACGATATCGGGAGTATCGCAAGACTTTGATATTATCTCTTCAGTCTTTACCTGAACGTCGCTTATCACCATTCTGTAATGGGGACAACCCTTTTCGGCACAGGGTGTAACAACGTTAAAGACGTTACCTTCTTTAACCAAAGAATAGCTTCCGTTAACGTAATCATGACGTCCGGTTGCCTTTATCTTTCTGGAAAGGTTCTCTGCTCCGCAAGCGGTGCATTTATCGATAATCTGCTCACCGTCGGTATAGCAGGTAGCCTCCGTTACGGTGCGCCAGGTGCCACCCTTATGAGGCATCTTAACCTCAAGATCGGGCCACGCGTCGCAAGCCTCGCAGTCGAACGAAGCAAGAACGACTTCACCGCACGAAGCGTCCTCGTATTCTGAATAAATAACAACCTTATCCAGAATCTTTGGGGAGTCTATTTCATTATATATTTTAGAAAGGTCTATGTATTCGCCCGCAAGAGAGTGACCCGTGGGAGCAAGAGTCTCCGTCAAGGTAAACTCAGAGCCGAATGCTGCGTACGTATAAACCGCCTCTCCCTCTTCGGTACACGTGGGAGAAATTGTCACATTCGTAGTAACGATGGGATTCGCAACTCTAACGGTTACACCGCACTCGGTACACTTACCCGTAAAGGTGAACGAATCACCGTTTTTGGTAAGAGTATAAGTTTTTTCATCAATCTTATGAGCGTTATTATCTTTGTCAAGAGTACCGGGAACTCTCTCTATCTCTCTGTTACAAAGACAACAGAAGGTTACATTCTCGAAAGAGCCTTTTTCCTTACAAGTGGCAGGAACAACGTTTACCTGCTTGTTATAGGTCTCGGTAGTAGTATGTTTGTCGGAAACAGGGATAGCCCTGCTATCCATTTCACGTTTGCAATAGATGCAGGATCTGTACTCTCTGCCCTCATCCTTGCACGTAGCTTTAATATCGCAGATCCAATCCCCCGCCTCGCAAGTGTGGAACTCGTCTGCTATCCATTTAGCGTAAAGTTTAGTATCCTTTTTAATAGGATTTGTAATCATATAGTCGGCGGTATATTTTTCTGTAAATTCCTCGTCAAAATACCAGCCGTCAAATACGAAGCCTGTCTTTTCAGGGTCGATCGGAGGGTTTATCCTTGAAGCTCCGTTCGTTGTACGAGAATGATACACTTCACCGTCAACTATAAAGTCTAACTTATACTGCTCTGTTGCCGGAACACACGCGGTTATACTAAGGGCGAGTATTCCGATGCAACATAACAGTATGAGTTTCAGTAAATGCTTTTTCATTTTTCCCTCCTTATAATTAATATACTGCGCCGTGTCTGTTACAGCACAGTCTTTTACCATAACGCAACTTCTTATAAAAGTCATTAGCAAGGCGGCCGCACCCGGCGGCCGCCCGCCTTAAATAAGAAGTGGAGGAATGGAGAAATTACTTCACTCGAATTTTTTTGACTTTTACTTAGTTAGTAAAATCAGATTTTGTTTTTTTAATTACTGAGAATCAGCCTTGTAAGCCTCGTCGGTAGAAACCCAGATAAGAACGTTGGTAGCGCCACCTGCATGGTTCTCGGTATGCGCGCATACGAAGTAACCAAGAATGGGCTCCTCACCAAGAGTAGTGGTGGGGAAGATGTGGATAAGGTGCTCGCCGTTCTCGTCTACGATATCGTCGTAGTAGTATACTACTCTGTCAGCTGCTGCCTGGTTCTCGCTACCTCTTACAAGCTCAACCATCTCGCCGTTGATAAGAACTGCGTGACCGGTAGCGTTAAGCTTTACAGAACCGGTTCTGTCCTCGCCCTTGTGATTCTTGTATGTAATAGCGATATTACCATCATTCTCACAGTCAGCGGGAGTCTTTACTTCCTTGTAATCAACAACGTACTGCTTATCAACGTCACCGCAAAGGGTGCATACACCGTTGTAGTAGTAGGTGTTGCCTTCTGCCTTAAGATCAGCGTACTGATCAGCGTAAACGTAGTTGTGCTGGAGAGCGTCGGTTGTGAACGCCTTCTCTGCCTCGCAGTACTGGCACTTCTTCCAGTCTGTACCGGGCTTGCCGCACTCAGCGGGAACGTCAGCGTTCTTAATAGCCTCTGCTTCGAAGGTGTGGCCTGCAACAGCGAAGATATCAACTACGCCGCAGCACTGCTCACCTGCATCGTTAGTGCCCTCGCAGATGTAGTATGCAAGAACGGGCTGGCTGCAGGAAAGGATCTCCTGATCAACGAACTCCTTGATCTTATCGCCCCAATCAGCAGTGGAGTAAACGCCTGCGTTTGCTTCGCTGGAGGAGTAAAGAGGAACGAACTTGCCATTAGCATCAAGAAGACCGTGAGAGGTGCCCTTACGAGTAATGGTGAACTCAAGACCGGTAGCGGTATGAGTATACTTGTAAACACCGTCGTCGTTGCAGTGTACCTTAGCCTTAACGATTTCCTTAGTGTATGCGGAATTAGTTACTTCCTTGCCATCCTTGTACTCAACAACAGCGGGGATTTCAACAACGTCTGTGTACTCGCCGCAAACAGTGCAAAGACCCTTAACAGATCCCTTGCTAGCTACGTCAGTAATATCAACTACCTTCTCCCAAACCTCAACGGTGTGCTGACCATCAAAGCCTTCGTTTGCTGCAGCAGCAACTGCCTCAGTCTCGGAAGCGTCGCAGTATACGCACTCACGTGTCTTGAAACCGCCGTCTTCGCAAAGGTTCTTGCCCTCAGCAACGGTGAATACCCAATCGCCCCAAGTGTGACCAGCAGGCTCGGTAATGTTGGTCTTCTCGGAAGGAAGATCACAGATCTGGCAGTACTGAGTAGTGGTGTAACCTTCCTCGGTACAGGTAGGATCTACAACTACTTCGCCGTCAACCCAAACGTGATCCTTGTTATTCTTGTCAAGCTTTGCCCAACCGCAATCATCGCAAACGGTAAGCTTAACGCCTGCCATGGTCTGCGTGTGCTCAACGAGGTCATAGCTTACAGTATTGAAGTGCTGGCAAGCTGCAGCCTCGGGAAGCTCTACGGTCTGAGTAGAGTTGTCAGTGTAGGTAACAACAAGGTTGCCATCGTTATCGAAAGCAACGCTCTTGACACCCTTGGTATCAGTGTCAACTTCTGCTTCGCCACAAGCAACGAGAGCTGCACCGATCAAAAAGCACATTGCAAAAACTGCTAAGAGTTTTATAAGTGTGTTCTTTCTCATTGTAATTTTTCTCCTTAATCTCTTCTTTTTTAATTTTTTTTGGAAAATGGCACGCAGCAAGCAACTCAAAGCAGATTACAGAAAGCTCCAAGCATCAGCAAAAGTGGCGAAACATTCTGAATTTCGGGCATCCGTAAATTCTGCCAAAAAGGCAAAATGCTTATAGTTATCCCACTACGTGTATTCTCTTCTAGAATTATACAACTTTTGTTGTAAAAAGTCAATAGGTTTTCAGAAATATTTAATTTTTTTTATTATTTTTATTTACATAATATATTTTAGTCTGTTTTTATAACATAAAAGCGCCGCAGAGTGATAGCTCTGCAGCGCTTGTTTTTTACTTATCAGCGTCACGCATGGAGAGGTTCTGTCTGCCCTTCTC
>JAZOAA010000062.1:0-8736 GCA_045595265.1 Eubacteriales bacterium | reverse complement strand
CAGTGGGTTTCAGGATTTATCGAAAGCGCACTCGGTATACCGAAGCTTATCGGTGACGTATTCGGTGTGGCTATGTTTGCCGTAACGCTCGGTATAGGCAGAACCCTGTATGCAAGCCGCGGTAAAAATATTGAGAGGGTTATGCTTCTTGGTATGATAGGCGCAGGTGCTTGCTATATTATAGCGGCAATTTGCCCCACCCCCATAGTAAGCCTTATCGCTTGCGTTATGACCGGACTTTGCGTTTCAATGCTGTGGCCGGGTACTCTGATATATGCAGAGGAAAGAATACACGGTCTTGGTGTTGCGGCTTACGCGCTTCTTGCCGCGGGCGGAGATATGGGGGCATCGGTCGTACCTCAGCTTGTGGGTGTTGTTGCCGACCTTTTCGGTACTGAAGAAATAGGAATGCGCGCAGGTATCCTCGCAGCCTCGGTGTTCCCGATTTTGGGAGTTGTGCTTCTGCTTTGTATGAAGAGGTATTTTAAGAAAAGAGGCGCAGACTGTGGCAGATAAAAAATACTCTCGCGTCTACGTCGAGATAACCAATATATGCAATCGCTCCTGCTCTTTTTGTCCCGGGACACGCCGTGCGCCGAGGCGCATGACAATGTCGGAATTTGCTCATATATGCACAGAGCTTTCAGGTGTTACCGATTACATATATTTTCACGTGATGGGAGAGCCTCTGACGCATCCCGAGCTTTGTGATTTTATCCGTTACGCAACAAAGTGCGGATACAAATGCGCCATAACCACAAACGGAACTCTTCTTGAAAAATTCGGTGGCAGTATTATCGAAGCCGGCGCTTATAAGGTAAGTCTGTCGGTGCATAGCTTTGAAGAAAACGATGAAGAAGGACAGATAAAATATCTGAAAAGCCTTGCCGACTTTGCAGATGAAGCATCAAAAAACGGTGTTTTAACCGTTTTCAGACTCTGGAATAAGGGTCACGACGAGGGAAGAAACGATATTACCGTAAACTACCTAAAATCGCGCTTTACTGACGAATGGACGTGGGGCGCGCGCGGAGCAAGACTTCGCGATAAGCTTCATCTCGAGTACGGCGACCGCTTTGCCTGGCCTGATATGGAAGAGGCGGAGGGGGATTCTTACGTTTTCTGCTACGGACTGCGCGACCACTTCGGTGTGTTATCCGATGGCAGAGTCATTCCGTGCTGCCTTGACAGAGAGGGAGAAATTACCCTAGGCAATATTTTTGATACCCCTATCCGCCAAATTCTAAACAGCGACAGAGCGAGAAATATACTCTCGGGCTTTGACAGACGGTGTGCCGTCGAAGAGCTTTGCCGTAAGTGCGGCTACGCAAGAAGATTTTAATAAAATAACCGCAAAAAGCAACTAATTGTTTACTTTTTGCGGCATATTTTTTAGTCCTTTATATGTTTATCAATGTAATCCATATACACGTTCCAGTCCTCGCGGCTGAGATAACGCTCGCCGCATCTTATGTGATAGAGCGCGTGCCCTGTGTCTAAAACAGTTTTTGCACGTGGCATCTCGTCACACCCCTCGCACACCGTTCCGTATAAACGGTAAGCATCCATGACCGAAGCAAACGCGAGAAACTCGCTTTCGGGGTCCGACCATAAATCAAGCTCGGCGCTTCCTATCATTAAGTGTCGCGGTACGCACAGTGCCGCGAGAAAATTCTGGTCTAAGTCCATCTCCGCCCTTGCCTGAACTCTTTTCGCCCATTCGGGACACATGAGATATCGGTTGACGTCTGCTATCCATTCGGGAGTTTCGCCGCGCTTTCCGCGTGAGAGCGCGGCACCGCAGCAGCCCGACTCGTTTGATATCACGTACTTAAACCTCTCGTCGAACCCGCCTGCCAAGAGCGCCGCCGCACCCAGCTTTTCGTGACCTATTACCGCCACGTTGCTCTTATCAAGCAGGGAATTTGTTTCTATATAATCCATAATTCTCATCGCGGACCACGCCCATAAGGCTATCTTGCCGGGCGCTGATTTTCTCCGTCTGCTCTCGCATAAAAATGGCGCGCACATCTTCGTGAAGTTAGCACCATCCTCCGCTACGTCGGTATAGCAAAACGACAGAACGGCATAACCACGGTCTATAATTTCCTCTATCGGAAGATGCTCGTTTGGTATTGAGTTGTGGTGGCTTATATGCACAAACGCAGGGCAGGGGATATTACGCTTCGGTATTGCCGCTAAAATAGGAAAAGAAAATTTCCTCTCTCCCACCGTGCATATTAAGTAGATTTTCTGCAGCGTTGCCTTTCCCGCGCAAAAATTATCCCTCGGCCTCTCTTGCTCTGCGCTTAAGTGGTCGGGCCGCTTTGGAATTTCGCCGTATGCATGCAGGCTTAGTATTTTCTTTATCTGCTCGCGCCTTGTTTCAAAGCCTGCGATGTCTTTGACACTCTCTCCGTTTTCGGATATCAAAATGTCAGGAACGCTCCTTTTTGCCAGCGCTTTTTCTACTTCTGTCATAAACGACCTCCAAAGATGCTTTCTACATTTATTATAAAATGAATCGTCGCTAGTGTCAAGTGCGTTTTCTCGGTTGACAAAACAAAAAAAGAATGTTAAAATAATAAAAAAGAAAATGGGGAGGTGAGAGTATGCAGCTTACACGTGACGTAGAGTTTATAATTTCAAGGCTTGAAGAGCAAGGTTACAGAGCCGACGTCGTAGGCGGACCTGTACGCGATTTTTTGCGCGGCCATACTCCATCCGATTATGATATAACGACAAACGCGCTTCCCGGAGAGATAAAAGCCGCGTTTTCCGATATGCGAACGGTGGACACGGGCATAAAGCACGGTACTGTGACTCTCATTCTTGGCGGTGAGGGCTATGAGATTACAACCTATCGAATAGACGGGGAGTACAGGGATTCCCGCCACCCCGAATCCGTAAGCTTTACCTCGGATATAGAGGAGGACCTTGCCCGCCGCGATTTCACAATGAACGCGATAGCGTACAGTCACAGGTTCGGCATTACAGACCCATTTTTCGGCAGAGAGGACATAAAAAGCAAAATTATAAGAGCCGTGGGCGACCCGAATAAAAGATTTTCGGAAGATGCCCTTCGTATTTTGCGCGCCCTTCGTTTTGCATCATGCCTTGGCTTTTCTATTGAGAAACAAACAAAGGAAGCCGTATTTTCAAAAGCACATCTTCTAAAAAATATCTCGGCAGAGAGAATATATTCCGAGTGGATAAAGCTCCTCTCGGGCGAGCGTGCTTACGAGGTTATTACGGAGTACCGTGATGTAATCTCGGTATTTCTTCCCGAGCTTTCAGAGCTTCGTATGCCATCTGCCCACGCCTTTTCTGCGGCAGAGGTCGACGTTCGTCAGATGTCACTTTTCTATCTTTCGTGCGGTGAAGAGTGCGCTGATAAATTCGCTTTAGCAATGAGGCGGCTTAAAACCGATTCCGATACGCGCCGCCTTGGCGAGAGAGTTCTCTCGTGCGTAGGTAAATTCGAGAAAAGCACAAGTGCGCAGATAGGGCGCATGCTTATGGATATTGGCGTCCGCTATGCTAAAAAGGTCGTAGCTCTTGAAGAGACTTTAGGCATTGGCGACTGCGACGGAATAAATAAGATTGATGAATATATAAGCTCGGGTGAGCCGTATTCACTCTCGCATCTTGCTATCGGCGGTGATGAGCTTCGTGAGATAGGCTTTTCGGGTGCTGATATAGGAGAGGCTCTGTCGTATCTTCTTTTACAGACGGTTGAGAAAAAAATAAAAAATGACGAGCGGGAGCTTTTAGCACGCGCGATGGAGCTTTTTCATCACAAAATGCAGAAAAAATAATAAAATAATAGCAGGCTGATGTAAAGGAGGCCTGCTGTTATTTTTACAAGATTAAAATCTCTCGGGGTGAGCTACGATGTGTTTTCTTTAAGAAAAATGCCCGATTTTCCCGAGAAATATGAAGATAAATATTCAAATGAGGCGCGTCCTCTTTTTTTACTTCCGTGCATAGATTTTGATGCGGAAATATCACTTTGTGACCCTCTTTGCGACAGAGCGCTATTCGAGTCGGCAGCCCTGGCGGGCGGGCGTTTTTTGACCGAGGTGAGAGGACTGCCTCTAGACGAGATTGAGATGTGCAACTCTGACAAAACCGAGAGAGCCACCGTGCGCGCTAGTAAAGAGAAAATAGCCGTAAATGCCAGAAAATGTAAAGTAATATGTGCAAAACAAGAGGTTTTTCTCGGAACGGAGGCTGCTCACGTCGGTAGAATTATGACAGAACGCGGAGAGGCCAGAGCGATAATTTCCTCTGATGCCAATATGTTTTCGGAGGAGCTTTTGCGGCAGATGTGCATAACTAAAGAGCCTTGCGACGTGTTCGGCGCTGTCGCTTACTCGGTGTCCGGAACGGAGATAAGCGCGAAATGCTATTCACCTAAAGATAGGGTGGGGGCAGAGGAATATATCTTTGCAAAGGCGCTGGCGTCTCTCTCGCTGAATTTAAGACTGCGCGACGTACAAAAAATACGTATATCCGACGAAGAATTTGAGTTTTACTTCCGCTTTGGCGAGCTTTGGTTTTCCTCGCCCGGCACACGCGCATTGACGTTTTATTCACCGACACTTGACTAATTTACTTTGATATGGTAAAATATCACAGTAATAATTTTTAACGGAGGGCGTTATGGCGTTTGACGCTTGTATGATGAGAGCTGTGCTGAGCGAGATTTGCTCAGAGCTGCCCGATGCGAAAATAGAAAAGGTACTCCAGCCGAGAGTTGACGAGATAGATATGCTTGTCCATAGCGGAAAAAGCTCAAGAAGGCTGGTTTTTAACGTTGGGCCAAACGCTCCGCGCCTTCAGATATCGGATATAGCCAAGGAAAATCCCAAGCAAGCACCCATGTTCTGCATGCTTCTTCGCAAGTATTTCGTCGGTGCGAGAATTACCTTGGTAAGCCAGCCGGGCTTTGACAGAATAGCAGAGTTTACCGTTTCTTGCTTTGATGAGATGGGATTTAGAACCGAGAGAAAAATCGTTTGCGAGATAATGGGAAAATACGCAAATTTGATAATTCTCGATTCCGAGTCGAAAATACTATCCGCGCTGAAGGTGATAGATTTTGCCGCCAGCACGGTAAGGCAGGTGCTGCCGGGACTGAAATATCAAATACCCGCAAAGCCCGAGAAGCTCTCGCCTCTCACGATAGACCGCGCCCTGTTTTTTGAAAAGCTTGCCGAATTTCCGCGCGAGAAAACGTGCGAAAAGTTTATAACCGGAGTCTATTCCGGCATTGCGACCCAGATAGCTCACGAGCTGACATTCAGAGCCTGTGGCGAGATTGACTCGCCTATATACAAAGTAGACCCGGAGAGGCTCTATTCGGTTTTTGAGGAGTGGCAAACTCTTCTGATAAACGAAAGCTACACACCCACCATAGCGATAAACTGCGACGGAAAGCCCGTGGACTATTCATATATGCCGATAACCTATCTCGGAAACAGCGTAACGGTGCGCGAGCATCAGTCGTTTGCATCTCTTATGGACGAATATTTTGCCGAGAGAGACAGGCTTGAGCATATTCATCAAAGAGCCAAGGACGTCACCACGCTTATATCAAATGCCACGGCAAGAACCGAGAAAAAGCTCGGTATTCAGCGTCAGGCGCTCCTCGACTCCGAGCGTGGAGAGGAATATAAGAAATACGGCGACCTGATAACCGCAAATCTTTATCGTTTAGAGCGCGGTATGCCCTCGTTTAAGACTACCGATTATTACAGCGAAGAATGTCCCGAAATAGAAATTCCGCTTGATACTCGCCTCTCCCCGTCGCAAAACGCGCAAAGAATGTATAAGCAGTATAATAAGTGCAAAACCGCAAAGGCGGTGCTTGCCGAGCAGATAAAGCTGTGGGAGCAGGAGCTAAAGTATCTTGAAAGCGTAAAGGTATTTCTTGAGCGCGCGGAATGTGAAGCTGACCTTGATGAAATAAGGGACGAGCTTTACCGCTCGGGATATTCCGCGAAGATGCGCAGCTACAAGCCGCCAAAGCAGATAAAGTCATCTCCGCATAAGTTCGTAACAAGCGGAGGATACCCGATTCTCGTCGGCAGAAACAATGTCCAGAACGATAAGCTCACGCTTAAGACCGCATCGCGCCACGATATATGGTTTCACACCAAGGATATCCCCGGCTCTCACGTAATTATGATTACGGGCGGCGATGAGCCGTCGGAGCAGGATTATACCGAGGCTGCAGAGATTGCGGCATACTTCTCGCAGGCGAAGGGAGAGAATATTGCCGTTGACTACACGAAGGTAGCGAATATAAAGAAGCCCCAGGGCGCAAAGCCGGGCTTTGTAATCTACAAAACGAACTATACCGCGTTCGTATCCCCGATGCAGAAGGAAAAGCTCGAACAAATGAGAGTAAAGGATTAGAAATGGTTGATTTAGTTGGATTGCATAATGAGCCTTCCCCTTTGGGTAGCGAAGCGGCGCGAGAGTATAAGAAAACGATTAAGTATCGTTTTTCCTCGAGCGTGACCGAGCCTCAGCGAGACAGGGGGACCGCGATAGCGGTGGATGAGGTATTGTACTTGTTATAGGAGAGTTTTATGGTTGATTTAGTTGGATTGCATAAGCATTTTATTCTTCAACACCTAAAGGAAGGCGACGTTGCCGTTGACTTCACGATGGGTAACGGAGGCGATACGCTCTTTCTTTCAAAAACAGTCGGAGAGGGCGGCAAGGTATACGCCTTTGATATTCAAGAGGAGGCACTAGCATCAACGCGCGCGCATCTCGAGGCGAATGAAGCTCCGAAAAATTACGAGCTTATCTGCGCCTCGCATCATAGGGTGAAGGAATTTGTAAAAGAGGCGATAAAAGCGGGAATGTTCAATCTCGGCTATCTCCCAAGAAGCGGAAACAAGGCCCTCTACACCATGCGACAGACAACTATGCCTGCCGTAGAGGCGGCAATAGAGCTTCTTGCACCCGACGGAGCGCTTATAGTTGCGATATACCCCGGTCACGAGGAGGGCGCGCTTGAGGGAGAGATGCTGAGGGAGTACTTTAAGACGCTCTCACGCTTTAAGATATGCGCCTCGGAGTTCCACATTCTCAATTCTCCATCGTCCCCATATTTTTATCTGATAGAGAAAAGTCCGAGAACCGATTTTTCAAAATATGAATAACAAAAAAGTGCCGATAATGCAAAGCTTTAGTTACATTATCGGCATATTTTTATTTTTCTTTGATTAAAGCGTTCTTGATTTCAGAGCAAACAAAGTGAGAAAATAGGAAGATGAACAGGATGAAAATAAATCTGAACATCATGTAAATTATCTCGTCGCTTCTGTAATTTTCGGAATAGTCTATGATATAGCTTACAGCATCGTATATTTCCAGAGCGAGCTTGTAGATAAACTCTATTGCGCAAACCGAAAGCACTGCAACGCTTATATTATCGGTGAGCGCAAACGCAGGGGCAGGGGAGATATCTTGCGACAGGCTTCCTCTTACCGAGAGAAGCGCATCGCGCTTAAAGCTCTTTGCTTTATAAGAGGCGGAAATGAAACCGACGACAAAGCACGCGGCAAGCGTTTTTATAAACAAGATAATCACGTCTATCACCGTGGCGACAAGTGATATCAAAAGTCCCTCGACAGAGTCAAATCCGAAATCCAAGGCAATTAAATAATAATAAGGAAGCGTATAAACGGCTCTTGTGAGAGAAAGGAGAAGGAGGGGGAGCAGACTTTTCTTTATTCCTTTATCCAAGCAGTATAGAAATGCCACCGAAGAAAAGGCGCACGCAAGCACCCAGCCGTATATCTCCTCGGCGTAGGTGAAGAGGTAAACTAAGCCTTCCGTCAAGTTTTTAGGCTCTATTATATAATAAGGTATGTAGTAAAACATCAGCAGAATAAAATACGCCGCCATACACACACAGCAAAGCCTGCTGAAGAAACGCTTATCTTTTAATAACATTTCAAAAATCCTTTCAAATGGTGTATTTATTGTATCACAAAGTAAAAAAATGTGCAATAGGAAAAAGAAAATATGAATTTTTTGTAAACTTTTATAAAAGTTATTGCATAATTATAATTATTGTGCTATTATATTAAGGCTGTCCAAAAGGCAGACAAAATAAATCTCACACAGCGAGTAGGATTATTGCCGGTGCGCGAGAATATCGCGTCGCAGTATTATGTCGCTGTGGCGGAAAAAACCAAGGAGGAACATTAAAATGTTCGAAATCACAATCAAGCAGTTGCTTGAAGCAGGCGTTCACTTCGGTCACCCGACTAAGAAGTGGAATCCGAAGATGGCAGAGTACATCTTCACCCAGAGAAACGGTATTCACATCGTTGACCTTCAGAAGACCGTTAAGAAGTTTGAGGAGTCCTTCAACTATGTATCCGAGCTTGCTCAGGAAGGCGGCACGGTTCTTTTCATCGGAACCAAGAAGCAGGCATCCGAGACCATCAAGGAAGAGGCTCTGAGATGCGGAATGTACTACGTAAACGTTCGTTGGCCCGGCGGAATGCTCACCAACTTCAACACCATCAGAAAGTCCATCACGCGCCTCAAGGAGCTTGAGAAGATGCAGGCAGACGGAACCTTCGATCTCCTTCCCAAGAAGGAAGTTGCAGGCCTTCTCAAGGAAATGAACGACCTCGAGCGCAACTACGGCGGTATCAAGACCATGGACCGTCTCCCCGACGCTGTATTCATCGTTGACCCCCG
>JAZOAA010000061.1:0-7944 GCA_045595265.1 Eubacteriales bacterium | reverse complement strand
GGAACAGCAGAAGCTTACTTCAGAAATCGAGCGTATCAAGCGTGAGCTTGCGGAGGCGCTTGACGAGCTTACGGTTGAAGAAAATTCAGCTACCAGCCTTAATGTCAGAATCGGAGTTCTTAAAAATTCCAAAATTAACGACGGAACAAAAACAGGCGATATACTTCACGAAATTGAGAAGTATGAAAAGGAGGGCGAGCTTCTTAAAACCGAAGCTGACAGATGCGAGAAAAACGCCTCCGGCTTTAAGCATTCGCTAGCTGAAAAGGAATCTGTCTTATGCGAGGCTAATGCAAAGCTTGACGAGCTTTACGTTAAGCGCGAGCAGCTTACCGATGCTCTTAATGCAAAGCGCGTTGAGCGCGATACGCTCATTCAAAGAGTAGACGTACTTAAGCGTATGAACGAGCACTTTGAGGGTTATGCCGAAAGTGTACGATTTGTTATGAAGGAATATTCTGCCGGCAACATTGGCGGAAAAATATACGGTCCTCTTTCCTCGCTTATAAGCGTTGATAAAAAATACATTACCGCTATTGAAACTGCTCTTGGAGCAAGTCTGCAGAATATCGTTGTTGAAAACGAGGAAACCGCAAAGGCGGCAATAGGCGCACTTAAGCGTTCCGGCGCGGGCAGAGCAACATTCTATCCCATAAGCGCTATAAGACCGGCTAGTGAAACTGATGAAATCAGAGCAGCTAAAAAGCTTTCCGGCTTTATCGGAAGAGCCGATACTCTTGTTTCTTCGGATAATAAGTACCGTTCTATTATTGAATGGCTCCTGCTTCGTACTCTTATATTCGAGGATATCGATTCTGCGGCAGCGGCGGCAAAGCAGCTTAATTATAAAGTAAAAATCGTTACCGTTGACGGACAGGTTATTAATGCCGGCGGTGCATTTACCGGTGGTAGTGCAAAGCGCGACAGCGGAATTTTGTCAAGACTTACTACAATATCCGAGCTTTCTGAGAAAACGGACGCGCTTTCTGCTAAAATTAAATCCGATACATCTGTGCTCGATGCCATGGATAAAGAAATATCCGAGATTAAAGAAAGCGCAAAAAATGCAGAGCAAGAAAAGGAGCTTTTACTCACACTTTCGCGCTCGCAATTTGCATCTCTTGATAATGCTAATGCTAAATACGGCGCAAACCGTGAAATTGTAGAAAAGCTTAAGGCGGATTATGATGGTCTTATAAATCAGCAGTCAAGAGCTGATGAAGAAATAATCAAGCTTACAGCTGATTATGATGCCAATCTTGAAAGAATAGCTGCGCTAAGGTCGTATAGAGCAAAGCGCGGTGAGGAAATGGGTATAATTGATGAGCAGCGTGACGAATCTGTATCCAAATCTAACGAGCTTTCAATTAAAATTGCCGAGAAGAAAAAAGATATAGAAAGCATCGAGCTTCTTATCGAGCAGCTAGATGGCAGACTTAACTCTTTGGACGAAGAGAGAGCGGCTCAGTATGCACGTATACACGAGCTTGATGAAAAGCGTGCAAATATTGATACTCGCAAGAATGAAAGTAACCAAGAGTACAAGGAACTCGAAGAAACAATAGAAAACCTCAGGCAGAAAAGACAAGAGGTCGAGGTTGGAAACGACGAGTTCGAGCGTGAGCTTGTATCTATCCGTCAAAAAGTAAAGGAAAAAACAGCTTCAAGACAGGTTTGCTATGAATCTGTTATAAAGAACGAAAACCGTCTTAATCAGCTTGTTGAGAAGCAGGATAAGCTTGGCTCACAGCTTTGGGACGATTATGAAATTACTTATGAGGAGGCTGTTGCTCTCGAGTATCCTCCTGTTACCGAGGAAAACAGAGATGAGATAGCCGCACAGCAAAGCTCCTGCCGTTCAAGACTTCGCGCACTTGGCGGATATAATCCCGGCGCAATAGAGGAGTACGCAGAGGTAAAGACGCGTTACGACTCGCTGAACACTCAGTTTGTGGATTTGACGAACTCTTATGACGAGCTTACTTCTATTATCACAAGACTTGAGTCGGAGATGAGAACAAGCTTTGTCACAGCTTTTGATGACATCAACCGCAACTTCGGTATAACGTTCAGAGAGTTGTTCGGTGGCGGAAGTGCCGAGCTTTCCCTTACAGAGCCGGAGGACGTTCTTACTTCCGGTATCGAAATCAAGGCAGCGCCTCCCGGTAAAATTATCAAGAGCCTTTCTCTGCTTTCAGGCGGTGAGCAGTCCTTTGTTGCAATTGCTCTGCTGTTTGCTATATTGAAGGTTAATCCGACACCCTTCTGTATTCTGGACGAGATAGAGGCGGCACTTGATGAGGTCAACGTATTTAGATTTGGAGAATACATCAAGAAGTTTGATGACGGAACGCAGTTTATACTCATTACACACCGTCGTGGTACTATGGAGATAGGTGACAGACTGTACGGTGTTACAATGCCGCAACGCGGTATTTCTCAGGCGATAGAGCTTAACGTAAATGAAATTGAAGGAAAGCAGAAGGAGCTACTCGATGGGGTTCTTTGAGAAATTGAAAAGCGGACTTCTTAAAACAAAGTCCGCAATAGTTGATAAAATCGACAGTGTTTTTAAGAGCTTTGCAAAGGTTGATGACGACCTCTTTGATGAGCTTGAAGAGCTTTTAATTTCTGCCGATATAGGCGTTGTTACCACGGAGAAAATTCTTGATGAGCTTCGTGACACCGTCATTGATAAAAAAATTAAAGAGCCCGAGCTTGTAAAAGAAGAGCTTTTTGCTCTTTTGCGCGATATGATAGGTGAGCATGAGCCTCTGAATCTTTCAACTAAACCTTCCGTTGTACTCGTTATAGGTGTTAACGGTGTAGGAAAGACCACTTCTATCGGAAAAATCGCAAACGAATTAAAGCAAAGCGGAAAAAAGGTAGTAGTCGCAGCGGCGGATACTTTCCGTGCCGCGGCAGCAGAACAGCTTTCCGTATGGTGTGACAGAGCAGGCGTCGATATAATAAAGCAGGGCGCGGGTGCTGACCCGGCTTCAGTAGTTTACGATGCTATCAGTGCTGTGAAAAGTCGCGGTGCGGACGTTTTGCTTATCGATACTGCCGGCAGACTTCATAACAAGAAAAATCTTATGGACGAGCTGGCAAAGATTGATAGAGTGATTGCCAGAGAGCTTCCCGATTCATCAAAAGAAACACTGCTTGTTCTTGATGCCACAACCGGACAGAACGCGGTATATCAGGCAAAAGAATTCAAGGAGGCGTCTAAAATTACCGGTCTTGTCCTGACAAAGCTTGACGGAACGGCAAAGGGCGGAATAATTATTTCAATTCGCGAGGAGCTTGGTATTCCCGTTAAGTTCATCGGTGTCGGTGAGCAGATAAACGACATGAAGCCATTCGATGCTAAAGATTTTGCATCGGCACTTTTTGAAAATTAAAAGATAGGAATAAATTATGTTAACAAGTAAACAGCGAGCATATTTGCGTTCGCTTTCACAAAGCCTTGATACCATATTCCAGATAGGTAAGGGCGGTATTACGGAAGAAATATGCAACCAGCTTTCAAACGCACTTGAAGCGAGAGAGCTTATTAAAGCCAGAGTTCTTGATAACAGCGGCTATACGGCAAAAGAGGCGGCGGAGGAGATTGCTGAAGCCATCGGATGCGACGTTGTGAGCTGTGTTGGTACCAAATTCGTTCTATACAAGGAATCTGAGAAGAAAAAGCGTATTGTTTTAGATTAAAGGAGCGTTTATGCGTCTTGGAATTTATGGCGGGACATTCAGCCCGCCTCACAGAGGACACACGGAAGCTGCCAAAGCATTTGCAGAGCAAATGAACCTTGATAAGCTGTTAATCATTCCGACCTTTCTACCACCGCATAAGGATTTTGTGGAGGAAGCGGGAGAGATATCCAGACTTGATATGTGCAGACTTGCATTTTCTTCTATCCCTGTGGCAGAGGTATCCGATATTGAAATAGTGCGCGGTGGAAAGAGCTATACTTATATGACACTCGAGCATTTTGCCGACGAAAACACGGAGCTGTTCTTTCTTTGCGGTACGGATATGATACTCACGTTTGACGAGTGGAGAAGGTACGAATATATTTTTTCTTTAGCTACTATTTGTTACGCAAGACGTGAGCGTGACAAAGAAATTACAGAAAAAATAGGAGAAAAAATAAGGCAGTATCAAGAACTCGGTGCTAAAATCATCGCAATAAATCACGAAACGGTTGAAATATCTTCAAGTCTTATTCGCTCGGATATTAAGAACGGAAGGGATACGCCTTATCTTGATACTAAAGTGCGTGAGTATATTGAAAAGAGGGGGCTTTACAGATGAGGTTTAGTGATAATGATATTGAAAAGCTGAAAATCTCTGTGTCTAAATCTCTTTCACCAAAAAGGTTTGCACACGTATTAGGTGTCGAGCGCGCTGCGATTAGAATTGCAGAAAAGTGTGCTGCAGAAGTTATCGACGAGATACGTGTAGCCGCGATTTTGCACGATATTACCAAAGAGCACTCGCGTGAAGAACAACTGAAAATGTTAAATAAATATGGTGTAGCTACTACCGCTAATGACCTGGCTGCTCCCGAGACGTTACACGCATTAAGCGCGCCTGCGTATATTGCGGAGAATTATCCCGAGTTTGCGACGGAGCTTGTAATGTCATCAATTTCTTATCACACTGTTGGAAATCCGAACATGGACGTTGCGGAGGCGATACTTTTCGTAGCGGATTATATAGAAGAGGGAAGAACTTATCCCGGGGCAGTCCTTCTTCGCGAAAAGCTATATCGCGAGCTTGATAACTGCGGCAGTATATTAAATACGGTTTCTGCTCTTTGCGGTGCCGTTATTGAATCTATTAATGCTACGGTTGAGCACTTGACTGAAAATTCTTTGTCCGTTCATCCTATTACGGTTAGCACTCGCGATGCGTTTATTCAAAGAAAAAACGAAATTGACAGATTGATTGAATCGGGCAGGCGAAATTAAATTTATTTTTATGGAGAAAAAATGGAAAATAATATTTTAGATTTAGAAAATACCACATCCGACGTTTTAGCTCGCGAAGCAGTAAAAATATTGCTTGAAAAAAAGGCTATTGACGTTACGATGTTTTATGTAAAGGAAACAACTAGCGTCACCGACTATTATGTAAACGCTACCGGCCGTTCATCTACGCAGGTTTCGGCTCTGTCCGATGATGTGTGCGACCTTATTTCCGAGCGCGGAAGGCGTGCTTTGAGAGTAGAGGGACGTCAGGGCGGCGCTTGGATACTTATAGATTTCGGCGACGTTATTGTTAACGTTTTTGACAAGCCGTCAAGAGAGTTTTATAATTTCGACCACCATTTGCCCGAGGGCAGTAAGGTAGATATAGCTCCCTTGGTAGCCGAAGTAGACAGTAAATTTGATATTAATAAGAATTGAGGATAAGACTGATGAATTACGAACACTCAAATATTGAAGCCAAATGGCAAAAATATTGGGAAGATAACGAAACGTTCAAGACTGACGTGTGGGATTTCTCAAAGCCGAAGTATTACGTGTTGGATATGTTCCCGTATCCTTCCGGTGTAGGACTCCACGCAGGACATCCCGAGGGATACACCGCAACCGATATTATGTCGCGTATGAAGCGTATGCAGGGCTATAACGTTCTTCATCCTATGGGATACGATTCATTCGGACTTCCCGCGGAGCAGTACGCTGTAAGCACGGGTAATCATCCGAGCGGCTTCACCCAGGAGAATATAAAAACCTTCTCAAAGCAGCTTCGCGAGCTTGGATTTGACTACGATTGGTCAAAGATGATAGCAACCTCTGATCCCTCATTCTACAAGTGGACTCAGTGGATATTCAAAAAGCTTTATGAGGCAGGCTACGCAAAGCGCATTGAGATGCCTGTAAACTGGTGTGCAGCGCTTGGTACCGTTCTTTCTAACGATGAGGTTATAGACGGTAAGTCCGAGCGCGGCGGTTACCCTGTTGAAAAACGCATGATGATGCAGTGGGTTATCGACCAGCCTGCCTTTGCGGAAAAGCTGCTTGACGGCCTTAATGAGATCGACTGGCCTGAGTCTACCAAGGAAATTCAGCGCAACTGGATAGGTAAGTCCACCGGTGTTGAGGTTGATTTCAAGCTTGTAGGCGGCGGTGAGTTTTCAATATACACAACTTGTATCGAAACTATCTACGGTATTACCTTCATGGTTCTTGCTCCTGACGGAAAAATTACTCAGTCACTCCTTGACAGAGTAGAGAACAAGGACGAGGTTCAGGCATATATTGCCGAAACTCTTAAAAAGAGTGATATGGACAGAACCGAGCTAAACAAGACCAAGACAGGCTGTCCTCTGAAGGGCGTTTACGCTATTAATCCCGTAAACGGTAAGGAGGTTCCCGTATTTATCGGTGATTTCGTTCTTGCTAATTACGGTACAGGCGCAGTTATGGCTGTTCCAAGCCACGACCAGCGTGATTTTGAGTACGCTGTGGCACATAATATTCCCATGATTCAGGTAATTGAAGGTCGTGACGTTTCTGAATGCGCTTTCGAGAAGCAGGACTACCTTGGTAAAGGATGCAAGCTTATCAATTCCGAGGAATTTACCGGTCTTACCGTTGAGGAGGCAAAGGAGGCCATAACCGCAAAGCTTGAAGCTTTTGGTGTTGCCAGACGTAAGGTAAACTATCACTTCCGCGAGTGGATATTTGCACGACAGCGCTATTGGGGCGAGCCTGTTCCTTGTGTTTACACCGAGGACGGCGAAACTGTTTTCCTTCCCGACGAGGAGCTTCCTCTTATTCTTCCCGAACTTGAAGATTACAAAGGAAGGGGTGGCAAGGCGCCTCTTGAAAATGCTACCGAATGGAAGCAGTATGAAAATAACGGTATAAGGGGTGTGCGTGAGACTTCAACAATGCCCGGATCAGCTGGCTCTTCCTGGTACTATATGCGATATATCGACCCTAACAACGATAAGGCTTTGTGTGATCCCAAACTCCTTGAGCATTGGCTTCCCGTTGACCTTTACGTTGGAGGTCCCGAACACGCCGTTGGTCATCTTATGTATGCGAGGATCTGGAACCGTTTCCTCTATGATAACGGCATTTCTCCCGTTAAAGAACCGTTTAAGAAGCTTGTCCATCAAGGTATGATCTTAGGCGAGAACGGAATCAAGATGGGTAAGCGTTTCCCTGAGTTTGTTGTAAATCCCAGCGATATTGTTCGCGAGTACGGCGCAGACACACTTCGTCTTTATGAGATGTTTATGGGTCCTCTTGAGGTTTCTAAGCCCTGGAGCTCTGCTGCGGTTGCCGGAGCAAGAAAGTTTATCAACCGAGTTTGGAACTTCTTTACCGAGCCTGCTAATATTACAGATTCTGATGACGGTAAGTTAACGAAACTTTATCATCAGACGGTAAAGAAGGTTACGTCTGATTTTGAAACCCTCGGCTTCAATACCGCTATAGCACAGATGATGATTTTCATCAATGAGGTTTATAAAAACGGTAGCTGTCCCAAGGAATACGCAGAAGGCTTTATCAAGATGATGTCGTGCATTACTCCTCACGTCTGTGAGGAAATCTGGCAAATACTCGGTCATAACGAGTCTATTGCATATGAGTCCTGGCCTATATATGATGAGGCAAAGTGCGTAGATAACACAATCGAGATGCCCGTTCAGGTAAACGGCAAGGTTCGCTCCGTTGTTATGATTGCAAAGGATGCCGACAAGGACACCGTCCTTGCCACCATTAAGTCGGATGAGAAAGTTGCAGCAGCTCTTGAGGGGAAGACCGTTATAAAAGAGATCGTCGTTCCCGGAAAGATTATTAATATAGTTGTAAAGTGATACGAATGTTTGAAACGCGCACGGCAATAAACCGTGCGCGTTTTTTTGTATAGAGTCGACTTTACAAAAGGCGACTCAAGAAAACCACGCGATAGTCGCGTGG